>DASXEF010000385.1:0-7934 GCA_036490255.1 Kofleriaceae bacterium | reverse complement strand
CGCCGCCGCAGCAAGGAGCTGTCGTATCAGCTCGACGTGCTCGGCGGATTCGCGGGCTCGCACGTCCACGAGCTGCACGCCGAGATCGACGGCGTCGCCGACACGCAGAGCCCGGCGGTCGACCTCGTGATGGTGCGCGACTTCGTGCGCCAGTACGGCCAGGGCATCGCGCCCGAAGCGCTCGACCAGCTCGTCGCCGCGATCGAGACGCAGCTCGACGATCTGATGAGCGACTCGCGCAGCGCCGGCAAGTCGGCGTTCACGAAGAAGCCGCAGCAGTTCGGCAAGCGCCTGACGAAGCTCGTGCGCCGCGATCTCGCGCCCGCCGACGAGCACGATCACGAAGAAGCCAGCGCGTAGCCGAGACGGACTCGCCTCGGCTGGGAGTCCGCACCGCAACTCGGCGTGCGCACGCGCGGGCGAGCGCGAGCAGATCGCCTCGCGGTCGCGCAACTCGGTTGCCGCGCTGCGATCGCCGAGATCCAATTCGCGCACGCGCTTGCACGATCTCGTGCCGGCACGACGGTTGCGATAGTTCGCGCGCGATGAGGATTTTCGCGCTCGTGTCGATCGCGTTGGGTTTTGGCGCGTGCACGACGGAGGTCGACGACTCGCTGCCGCCGCCGCCGTTGCCATCGACGTCGGAAGCGGCGCTGTCGAGCCCCGAAGTCACCGCCTTCAACTACTTCGTGTCGAAAGGGCTCACGCAGGACCAGTCGGCCGGCATCGTCGGCAACCTCATGCAGGAGTCCAACGTGATCGCGACGGCCGTCGAGTACGACGGTGGTCCAGGTCGCGGCATCGCGCAGTGGTCGACCGGCGGTCGCTGGGATACGTCGTCGAAGGACAACGTCGTGTGGTACGCGGCGCAAAACGGCGGCAACGCGTGGGCGCTCGCGACGCAGCTCGACTTCGTCTGGTACGAGCTGACCGACCTCGGCTATGGCTACAGCACGCTCGAAGCGTCGACGACGGTGAGCGCCGCGACGATCGCGTTCGAGGACAAGTACGAGATCTGCGGCGACTGCGAGCAATCGCAGCGCATCGCGTACGCCGAAGAAGTGCTCGCCGATGCCGGCGGCTCGTCGTCGGGAAGCGGCAGCGGCAGCGGCGGTGGCAGCTCCGGCGGCGCGACCTGCTACTCGGGCACGCTCGCCAAGACGATGCCCGCGAACGCGTGCGTGCAGAGCAAATACGACGACCTCTGGTACCAGTGCGACGACGGCTCGTGGGTCGATCGCTGGACCGATCCGACGGCCTGCAGCGGCGTGTATCCGCTGTAGTTTCAAGCACTGCCGGCGTGTTAGATACGCGCCATGTCGAAGGTTCTGATCATTGGAGCCGGTGGCGTCGGCGGCGTCGTCGCGCACAAGGCGGCGATGGAGAAGCAGGTGTTCTCCGACGTCATGCTCGCGAGCCGCACGAAGTCGAAGTGCGACGCGCTCGCGGCCGAGATCAAGCAGATGCACGGCCGCACGATTCGCACGGCCGGCGTCGATGCCGACGACGTGCCGCAGCTCGCGCGGCTGTTGAAAGACGAGAAGCCCGACGTCGTCATCAACGTCGCGCTGCCGTATCAGGACCTCCACATCATGGACGCGTGCCTCGAGGCCGGCGTCGACTACCTCGACACCGCGAACTACGAGCCGATCGATGTCGCGAAGTTCGAATACAAGTGGCAGTGGGCGTATCAGGATCGGTTCGTCAAAGCCGGCCGCATGGCGCTGCTCGGCTCCGGCTTCGATCCGGGCGTGACGAACGTGTTCTGCGCCTACGTGCAGAAGCACTTGCTCGACGAAGTGCACTACGTCGACATCGTCGATTGCAACGCCGGCAACCACGGCAAGGCATTCGCGACGAACTTCAACCCCGAGATCAACATCCGCGAGATCACGGCGCGCGGCCGGTATTGGGAGCACGGCGAGTGGAAAGAGACCGATCCGCTCAGCGTGTCGAAGATCTTCGACTATCCCGGCGTCGGCGAGAAGAAGAGCTTCTTGCTGTACCACGAGGAGCTCGAGTCGCTCGCGAAGAACCTGAAGGGCCTCAAGCGGATCCGGTTCTGGATGACGTTCGGCGACGCGTACTTGAAGCACCTCGAGGTGCTCGGCAACGTCGGCATGACGCGGATCGATCCGGTCGAGTTCAACGGTCAGAAGATCGTGCCGATCCAATTCTTGCGCGCGCTGCTGCCGGATCCCGCGTCGCTCGCGACGAACTACACCGGCAAGACGTCGATCGGCTGTCTGTGTGAAGGCATCAAGAACGGCGAGAAGAAGCGGTTCTTGATCTACAACATCTGCGATCACGCCGAGACGTTCAAAGAAGTCCGCGCGCAAGCGGTGTCGTATACGACCGGCGTGCCGGCGGTGACCGGCGCGGTCATGATGGTGACGAAGCAGTGGAAGGGTCACGGCGTCTTCAACATGGAGACGTTGGATCCGGATCCGTTCCTCGCGGATCTCGCGAAGCGCGGCCTGCCCTGGCACGTCGAGGAGCGCTAGTGAGCAGTCGCGTGACGTTCGCGGGCCGGATCCAGCTTTCGGAGCTCGCGTTCGCGCGCGCACAACATGCGCCGCTGCTCGAAATGTTCGTCTTCGACGACGACGGCAACTGCTCGACGCGCGTGTACACGGCAGCCGAGCTGCTGACCGACAATCGCTACGACGCGGCCAGCAACTGCTGGCTCTTCAGCTGCTCGCTCCACGACGACGATTGGGACAACGCGAACAACGCCTTCACGAAGACGCTGCCTGCGATCAAGGATCTATCCGGCACCGACTTCGTGTTCGCGTTCCGGAACTGGAACACGACGATCGACCGCGCGTGGCGAGTCGATCGCGGCGAATGCACGCCGTTCGAGCCGGCGTGGTGCCTGCCGCGCGAGCTCGCAACCCAGATCCTCGATGGCGCGATCGACGCGGCCGAGCCGGCGATCCGGGCCGAGCTCGCGGCGTGGGGGGCGCGCGCGTGAGCAAAGGCGCTGCACTCGGCGAGTCCGTCGCTCGCGCGATCGATGTCAGCACGGTCGAGACGCCGTGCTTCATCACCGATCTCGGCGCGCTCGAGAAAAATCTCCAGCTGCTGAAGTCCGTGCAGGAGCGCGCGGGCTGCACGATCTTGCTCGCGCTCAAAGGCTTCGCGCAGTGGTCGACGTTTCCGCTCGTCCGCAGGTATCTCGCGGGCGCGACGTCGAGCTCGGTTGCCGAAGCGCGGCTCGCCCGCGAGGAGCTGGGCGGCGAAGTCCACGCGTACGCGCCGGCGTATTCGGATTCCGAGATGCGCGAGCTCGTCACGCTCGCCGATCACGTCGTCGTGAACTCACCGGCGCAGTGGAAGCGCCATCGCGCGACGCTCGAGCGCGCGCAGATCTCGACCGGTCTGCGCGTCAATCACGAGCATCAAGAAGCCGAGACCGCGCTCTACGATCCGGCCGGCGCGTGCAGCCGGCTCGGCACCACGCGCGCGAACGTCGAGTCGATCGACGGGCTCGACGGCCTGCACTTTCACTCGCTGTGTCAGAACAACAGCGACGCGCTCGAGCGCGCCGTCGCCGCGTTCGAGCAGAAATTCGGCGAGCTGATCCCGCGCGTGAAGTGGGTGAACTTCGGCGGCGGCCATCACATCACGCGGCCCGACTACGACGTCGAGCGACTGATCCGCGTGGTCACGCAGTTTCGCGCGAAGTGGAACGTCAAGGTCTATCTCGAGCCGGGCGAAGCCGTCGCGCTCGGCGCCGGCGTGCTCGTCGCGCAGGTGATGGACACGTTCGTCAACGGCATGCCGATCGCGATCCTCGACACCTCGGCGACCGCGCACATGCCCGACGTGCTCGAGATGCCGTATCGGCCGATCATCGTCGATGCCGGCGAGCCCGGCGCGAAACCGCACACGTACCGGCTCGGCGGCATGACGTGTCTCGCCGGCGATGTGATCGGCGACTACAGCTTCGATCGTCCGCTGCAGATCGGCGATCGGCTCGTGTTCCTCGACATGTCGCACTACACGATGGTGAAGACGACCACGTTCAACGGCGTGCGCTTGCCGTCGATCGCGACGCACGACCGCGGCCGGATCACGATCCATCGCCGCTTCGGCTATCGCGACTATCGCGACCGCCTATCCTGATGCGTTTCGCATCACGTCCGTAGATTGCCAATCGAGCGGCGATCGCGGACGTTGATCGCGCACCGAGCATAGAGGCTCGGCGCGTCGGCGGCAGGGTGCCGCCACAACCTCAGCAGCGGCGTGTGCCGCAGGCGCAGCTACGGGCTGCGCAAACGGAAGGAGCAGGTGATGAAAAAGTTGCTGATGATCGTAGGCATGACCGGAATGATCGCGTTGGTGAGCGCAGGGACACGTGCAGGTGCTGCCGTGCCGACCACGACGAGCGGCGACGCACCGCCGGGTGTGGCGTCGTGCAACGCGCACGCGTGCTACGTCGAGTGCGTGGCCGAAGGCTGCGAGACCGGCGAGTGCGTCCCCGAGCAGACCCGGCCCGGCTTCTACTGCCAGTGCTACAACGCGACTGGCAAATGCGAATAGCGCGTCGCTAGTCGCGGCAACGGGCCCGTTCGCGCGGGCCCGTTGTCAGTTTCGGCCGCGTCGCTCCGGCGCGCGGCGCTTCAGCAGATCGATCGCGGGCACCGGAACCTGTGCCCACGCGCAGAGCTCGCCGACCGCGGCGGCTTCGTCGCTCGCGTCGAGCGTCTGGATGAACGTCGACCAGTGGCTCGCCATCGGCGCCAGATATTCATACGCGTCGCGGCCGGGTGCGACCGGTGGATAACCGGCGCCCCACGGATCCCATTGGCCGCCGACGAGCATCACGTGCTGCGAATCGTTGGTCGCCCAATCGGCGAGCGCGAGCGCGAGCGTCGGATCGTAGACGGTCGGCTGATTTGCCGGCATGTACGCCGACCAATCCTCGTAGCTGAACATCAGCAGATCGTCGAGGTACTGGTGATCCCAGACCGGATAGCCGAGCTCGACGTGATCTTGATAGATGTACTGCGAGCCGCTGGTCGCGAGCGTCGCGTCGTCGTAGCCCTCGGGCGGGCTCGTCGCCTCGAGAAACAGCGCGAGGTTGTCGTCGGTGTCGGTCGTCGCCGGAACCTTGTCGCAATCGCCGATGCCGCGCGTCATCCAGAACGAGAACTCGAGCTCGACGACGGCGGTCTCGTACGCGTGCGCGATGCCGGCGACGTCGTACGTCGCGTTCGCCGCGAACATCGGTTGCAGCGTCTCGCGCCGAACCAGCAGCTCGCGGGCGACCGCGCGCAGCGCATCGCGGCACGAATCGGTGCCGATGCGATCCAAGATGCCCTCGTAGCGCTCGTCGGGATACGCGGTGATCACCGGTGGCACGTACGCGACGACGCCGGCGTAGTCGCCGGGATAGAGCTGCATCTGCTCGAGCGCGTTCTCGCCGCCTTTGCTGCCGCCGGTCGCGATCCGCGGCCCGCTGTAGATCGTCGCGAGCTGGTCCACGATCGCGTGCTGATCGGCGCCCCATTGCTCGACGCGCAAGTCGGGCCACGCGATGCCGGCTTGCGGGATCGATTCGCCGTAGAAGCGATATTCGAGCGCGACCTGGTTGCCGCCGACGATCGCCGCGGGCTCCGTGAGCGAATACGCTGCGCCGTCGAGATCGTAGCCGCCGGCGTAGATCACGAGCGGCGCCGAGGTATCGCGATGCATCAGCGTCGCGCGCAGCTCGAACGTGCCGGCATCGCCGTCGTGATCGATCGGCGTCGCGATCGATAGATCGAAGTAGCGATAGCCGGGCTCGGCATGCTGCGGCGGCGCATCCTCGACGGCGGTGATGCCCGGCAGCGCGTTCAGCTGATCGAGCAGATCGGGCTGGACGTTGTCGCCGCACGCCGCGAGCGCGATGACTAGAACGAGCGCGCGCATCAGCGTAGGAGGACGAGCTCCTCGGCCGTCGTCGGGTGCAGTGCGAACGTTCGATCGAAGTCGGCCTTCGTCGCGTTCATCGTGATCGCGACCGCCGCGGCTTGCACGATCTCGGGCGTATCGGGGCCGACCATGTGCACGCCGAGCACGCGCGTCGAATGGCGATCGACGACGAGCTTGACGAGCACTTGCTCGTCGCGTCCCGACAGCGCGTAGCGCATCGGCCGAAACTTCGCGCGATAAACCACGACGTCGTGACCGGCGTGCGTCGCGCCGGGCTCGGTGAAGCCACACGCGGCGGCCGGCGGCTGTGCGAACACGGCGGTCGGGATCGCGTGATAGAGCATCGGCGTCGGCGTGCCGCCGAACACCGTGTCGGCGAACGCCTGGCCTTCGCGGATCGCGATCGGCGTGAGCGGCACGCGACAGGTCACGTCGCCGACCGCGTAGATGTGCGGCACCGACGAGCGCGACCATTCATCGACGACGATCTGGCCGGCCGGGCCGAGCTTCACGCCGAGCTGCTCGAGTCCCAAGCCGGTCGAGACCGGCGCGCGACCGATCGCGGCCATCGCGACATCGTGTGGCACGTCGTCGACGCTGCCGGTATTCGAGATCGCGATGCCCGCACGCTCGAGCCCTTTCGTGACCTCGGCGACGAGATCCGGATCGAAGCCGCGCAACAGCTCGCCGCGATGGACGAGCGTGACCTCGGAGCCAAAGCCGCGGAAGATGTGTGCGAACTCGATGCCGATGTAGCCGGCGCCGAGAATCGCAACGCGGCGCGGCAACTCGGGCAGCTGGAATGCATCGTCGGATGTGATCCATCGTTGGGCGCCGGTTGCCGGCACGCGCGGCTTGCTGCCGGTCGCGATCAGAACGTGCTTCGCCGAGACGCGTTCACTTCCGATCTCCACGACGTGCTCGTCGACGAGCGTCGCGCGACCGGAGATCACGCGCACGCCTTTGCTCTGCAGGAGCTCGACGTAGATCGCTTCGAGCCGCGCGATTTCCTTGTCTTTGGCGAGCAGGAACGTCGGCCAGTCGAACGTCGCCGTCGGGATCGACCAACCTTGACCGCGCGCGTCGTCGACCATGCGCCGAACCTCGCTCGCGTACACCATCAGCTTCTTGGGCACACATCCGCGGATCACGCAGGTGCCACCCCAGCGGCTGTTCTCAGCGATCGCGACGCGGGCACCGTGCCCCGCGGCTACGCGAGCCGCTCGAACGCCGCCGCTGCCGCCGCCGATCACGAACAGGTCGACATCGAACTCTGGCATCGCGAGCAGCATATCCGGTGTTAGGCTCGCGCACAGATGAGGGCCTATCTACTCGCTTCGATCTTGCTCGTGGTTGCATGTCACAAGGCGACGACGGGAGGTGGAGGAGGCGACGACGATCAGTCCGGCGCCGATGCCGGCGGCAGCAACTCGCTCGGCACGCCGGCGTTCACCGTGCAGAGCTCGGATCTGCAGATCGCCGCCGGGCAAGAGATCACCGAGTGCTACTACTTCCACACGCCGAACACGACGGCGCTGCCGATCACGGCGTGGGCGTCGCACATGACGCCGGGCAGCCACCACATGATCATGTTCTGGGGCTCCGAGAGTCAGCCCGCCGACGGCACCGTCGATCAGAACTGCGGCATCGGCGGCGGAGCGACGTCGATTCCGATCTGGGTCTACGCGTCGCAGACGCCGGATCAGACGCTGCAGATCCCGACCGACGACGGCACCGGCACCAACACGCCGCTCGCGCAGCCGGTTCCCGCGAATCAACCGGCGGTGTTCCAGATGCACTACTTGAACGAGACCGACGGCGCGCTGACGGTGCACGTCGAGATCGAAGCGTACGCGCTGCCGGCGACGACGAAGTACACCGAGACCGACGCGTACGTGACCTACAACGCGAACATCTCGATCCCGCCCGGCGCTGTGAACAAGGTCGAAACCGACACGTGCGCGACGCCGGCGAACGCGAAGTTCTGGACGGTGTCGACGCACTCGCACAAGCAG
>DASXEF010000382.1:0-2318 GCA_036490255.1 Kofleriaceae bacterium | reverse complement strand
GGCGCGTGCGCGCTGCGCGGTCGCGAACAAGCGGAACGCGAAATCCTCGAACACGGTGTCGGGCTCGCCGTACGTCGCGCACGGTGTGTTGGTCAGATCTTCCGTCGGATCGAGCGGCGGAGCTTTGGTCAGTGTTGGTTGCTCGGTGCATGCGGCTAACGTCGCCGCCGTGATCAACAGGATGATGCGCATCCCGGCCGGCTCAGCAAGCTGTGTGCCTCGCGCAACTCCGCGCACCGACGCGATCGCGCGTCGCGGTCGTGTTCCAAAACGAGATCTCCGCGTTCCAAATCGAGCTAGGGCCGATACGCGACGCCGATCACCGGCGCCAAGATCGGCGACGGCGCCTGATCGATCCAACCGAGCCCGACCTCGAACGCGACGTGTCGCCACGTGAACCGCGCGCCGGCCGTGCCGACCACGTGGCCTTCGAACACGGGGAACGCTGCGAGCTCGAAGATGCCGCGCACGTGGCCACTGCCGTACGACGCGTCGAGCCAGCCGTAGAACAGCGCCGCGCTCTCGTCGGCGCCGGGCATGATCGCTGCGGTCACGCCGCCGGTGAACAGCGCGCGACAGTCGGCGGCGCACGCGCTCGCGATCGCGGACAGCGCGAACGCGTCGGCACGACCGCTCGTCACCGGCCCGAAGCTGAGCGTGCCGACCGGATCGTACGGGTTGCTGTCGTATTCGGTGATGCGGCGGACGGCGCCCTCGAGCGCGAGCTGCCACGAGTGGCGATGCGCGATCACCTGCTTGAGACCGAGCGCGTACGAGTGATCAGCCGCCGTGCCGATCGCGCCCTCGACCCATAGCTCGGTGCCGCGGCCGAGGCCGATCGCGACGTCGGCGTCGGCCGCAACGAAGATCGAGCGGCCCGAAAGCTCGACATCGCCCGCCGGCACCGTGAGCGCGGTGCCGAGCGCGAGCCCGCGTTCGGCCAGCGGCGTGCTCGAGAGCGTGTCGATCGGATCGGCGTAACTCGACGACGAACCCAAAACGGCAATGATGACGACGACGACGGCGCGCATGCCCGCGACGTCCGCAACCCGCGTGCGCGCATCGCGATAGCAAATGCGCGTGGTTGGCGGCCGCGAGTCGCCCGCGATCGCGCCGATCGCGACATATTTGTCTACCCGAGTTCGCGGCCAGCTTCGCCGCCGGCAGCATCTGCTTCGGCCACCGCGCGCTCGAGACAAACCGCGACGTTGCGCTGGCATCGCTGCTGCACAAGCGATCGCCATCATGAAGACCGAAACCGAAATGAAGCAGCTGGAAGCCGTCGAGCTCGACAACGTGCAAGGTGGCGCCGGCCGCGCCGGCGGCATCGTCACACCGCTCGATTTCTGGGGAAACTACTGGGGCGCCGTGATGAGCTACGCGCCGCCGTTCTCGACGACGCCGCTGTGGCCGATGCCGTTCCACTGAGCGATGCTGCGGGCGTGAACGTCGCGCGGAGTCGATCTCGGGCGCGGCTGGCACTGATCGTCGCGCTCGTCGCGCTCGTCGCGTGCACACCGGCGCCAGCCACGCGCGAGCCGATCGCGAACACGGCGCCGCCGATCGATGCAGCACGTCCGACCGACGCGAACCCGTGCGACGTGTTCTTCATCCTGTCGCAGCACGCACTGGAGTGTCAGCTGCTCGATCCGGCGACGCGCGCCAGGATCCAGAGCATCACCGACAGCATGGTCGGCGCCGTCTCGGAGCGCGGCCTCGACGAAGACCAGGACGCGCCGGAGCGCGAGTGCGCCGAGGCGACCGCGCAGACGCGCAAGCTCGCCGCGGCGTGCCAGCTCTAACGCCGCGTCAGCTTGCCGTGCGCGTCGATCGCGAGCGAGAGCTTGCCGTCGACCTGCGCCGACTTCGGATAATCGTCGAGCTGTTTGGGGTTCGACGTGTACGTCACGTCGAGCGCGAGCGGCAACGCCGGCGCCGGCACGATCACGCCATCGCCGGCGAGCTTCGTGCCGGCCGGCTTGACGTCGATCGCGAGCCCGTCGCGAAACCACGAACCGCTCTGTGCACCTTGGCGCTTCGCAGCCGTCGCGGCATCGCGATGCGTGCGTTGGGTTTCGGCGAGCACTTCGTGCACCGCGAGCTCGCGCGCGTCGATCTGCGACGCACTGCCGCGATCAACGTGCACCAACACGAGCGCCCACGAGCCCCACTTGCCGTCGACGTACCACTCGAGCAGCGCGCCGTCCTTCGACCACACCGGATAAAACGCGAGCTCGCTCTGCGTCAGCGGCGCCGGCGTCGAGACCAGCGTCGCGACGACCTTGCCGGTCGCGACTTCGATCAGCTGATTCGGCTGC
>DASXEF010000370.1:0-5792 GCA_036490255.1 Kofleriaceae bacterium | reverse complement strand
ACGGCGATCTCGATCTCAGCGAGACCGCGTTCGGCATGCTGTCGCCGCTATCGGCGGGACGCATCTCGATCTCGTGGCACGAGGTGGCGTGCGATGTCAGCGGGCCGATCGCCTACAACTTTCAGAGCGGCGCGAGCCAATACTACGCGGCGATCCAGATCCGCAACAGCCGCTATCCGATCGCGTCGATCGCCAGCGGCAGCGCCGCGCTTGCCGAGCAGAGCTACAACTACTTCGTCGCGGCGAACGGGCTCGGCGTCGGGCCGTACGACCTACGCGTGACCGACGAGCGCGGTCAGGTAGTCGAAGATGGGAGCATCGCGCTCGCGAACGGCACGACCGAAACCGGGTCCGGTCAATTCCCGACCTGCGAAGGCGACTGAGACCTACCCCGGAGCGCCCTGAACATCGCGCGCATGCGGGCGAAGCACTCATTGCCCTTTTTCGGGCAGGAGCTTCATGCGAACGAAGGCTGTTGGGGGACGAACTCTGTATGTGCTGGCGATCGTGATCGCCATGGTTGCCGCAGCTTGCGGCGACAACGAAATGAGCTCGACGAAGGCGATCACCTCGTTCGAGTTCTCTGCTGCGAAGAACCCTCAATTGCGCTCCGACGTGGTCGCGGTGGTTTCGGGCGATCGCATCTCTGCAACGCTCCCGAACGGCGTCGACGCGTCGGCGCTGGTCGCGACGTATGCGACGACCGGCAGCGAGGTCTATGTCGAGAAGCACGCGCAGAGCAGCGGCGTGACGGCGAACAACTTCTCGCAGTCGCTCGACTACGTCGTGACGGCCGCGGACCACACGACGAAGACGTACACGGTCACGGTGACCGTCGCCATCGCATCGGCCAAGGCGCTCACGAGCTTTGCCTTCTTGGCCGCGAACAACCCCGGCTTGATGAACGACGTGGTCGCGACGATCAGCGGCTCCAGTATCGGCGCGATGATGCCCAACGGCACCGACATCACGGCGCTGGTCCCGACGTTCACGACCACCGGCGTGTCGGTGACGATCGGCAACGCGGTGCAGGTCAGCGGCCACACCGCCGATAACTTCATGCAGGTGATCACGGTCGTCGTGACCGGCGCTGACAAGTCGACGCAGTCGTACGCGATGACGGTTCAAGTCGCCGCAAGCTCGGCGAAGCAGATGATGGTGTTCGAGCTCAGCTCGGCGCTCAACAGCGACGCGGGCATCTCGAGCAACGACATGGCGACGATCAGCGCCGGCAACATCTCGATGACGGTGCCCTACGGCACGGACGTCACCGCGTTGGTACCGACGTTCATGTCGAGCGGCGCGATGGTCGCGATCAACGGCGTCGAGCAAGTCAGCGGCATGAGCGCCGTCAACTTCTCGCACCCGGTCACGTACGTCGTGACTGCGTCCGACGGCACGACGGAGACGTTCACGGTGATCATCACCGTCGCGAAGAACCCGGCAAAGGCGATCACCGCGTTCTCGCTCACCTCGGCTGCGAACCTCGGCGCCGGCATCACCAGCGACGTCGTCGCGACGGTCAGCGGCTTCCAGGTCGGCGCGACCGTGCCGTTCGGCACGGATGTGACAGGCCTCGTCGCGACGTTCTCGACGACGGGCGCGAGCGTCAGCGTCGGCAGCGTCGCGCAGGTCAGCGGCGCCACGGCGGATGATTTCTCGAGCGCCGTGACGTACGTCGTCACCGCCGCGGATGGCAGCACGCAAGCGTACGTCGTCACGATCACCGTGTCGGTGTCGACCGCGAAAGAGATCACCGCGTTCGAATTCACCTCGGCGCTCAACGGCGGCAACGGTGTGTCGAGCGACGAGAGCGCGACGATCGCGGGCACGCACATCACCGTCATGGTGCCGTACGGCACCGACGCGTCGCAGCTGATCGCGACGTTCACCACGACCGGCAACGCGGTTGCGGTCGGCAGCACGGCGCAGCAGAGCAGCGTGACCCAGAACGACTTCACGAGCGAGGTCGACTACACCGTGACGGCGCAGGACGGCTCGACCAAGGACTTCCTCGTCGACGTCACCGTCGCGAAAAATCCGGCGAAGGCGCTCACGTCGTTCGAGTTCGCATCGGCGATCAACAGCGGCATCGGCGTCTCGAGCGACGCGGTCGGAACGATCGCGGGCGACGACGTCGAAGTGACCGTCCCGTACGGCACCGACGTCACGCAGCTGGTCGCGTCGTTCACGACGACCGGTGCCGACGTGCAAGTCGGCAGCGCCGATCAGGTCAGCGGCAGCACGAGCGACGACTTCACGACCACGGTCGACTACGTCGTCACGGCCGCCGACGGCACGATGCAGACGTACACCGTCAACGTGACGGTCGCGCTGAACCCGGCGAAGGACATCACGGCGTTCTCGTTCACGTCGGCGCTCAACGGCACGGCCGGGGTTGGCGCAGATGCGGTCGGAACGATCAGCGGGACGAGCATCTCGGTGTGCTTCGCGCCCGGCGTTACCGTCACTGGCCTGGTCGCGACGTTCGCGACCACCGGTGCCAGCGTCGCGGTCGGCAGCACAGCACAGCAAAGCGGCGTGACCTCGAACGACTTCACCAGCCCGGTCAGCTACACCGTGACCGCGGCGGACGGCACGACGCAGACCTATACCGTGACGGTCACCTTCGGCTGCTACGCGACCGCGACGATCAACACCGACGACTGGTGGTTCGGCGGAGGCGCAGCGCCCACCAAGCAGCTCGTATTCTTGTTCGCGCCTGCGGGCACGCAGCTGAACAGCGACGCGGACTACAAGGCCTATTGCGAAGCGCATGGGTTCGAGCAAAACCAAAACCAGAGCAACGGTGGCCCGTACGCCGCGGCGGGCATGACCGACGCGGCGAACTACTACTGCTCGAGCTATTGCTGCTACCTCGGCGACGGCAATGGCATGGCCAACTCACTGACGGACTTCGAGAACTTCGGTCTGCCAGCGAACACGAATCTCCAGGTGTTCGATCGCGGTTGCGGCGACTACAACTACAACAACGAAAACGAAGTCGGTAGCTACAACGATGGCGTCAACACGACGGACAAGCTCATCGTGCAGTCGGCCACCACGTTCGACTACGACACGTCGGGCGGCGACAACTACGTCCAGTCGAAGGTGACAACGTTCGCCAGCGACGGCGTCGTCGTCTGCCAGTCGAAGTAACTCAGACCTCGCGATAGCGAAAACAGCTCGTCAGGTGATCGTTGACGAGCCCGCACGCCTGCAGGTGCGCATACATGATCGTCGAGCCGGCAAACTTGAAGTCGCGCTTCTTCAACGCCGCCGCGATCGCGTCACTGACGTCTGATCGCGGCGGTATTTGTTTTGAGGTGCGCCACTTGTTGACGATCGGCTTGCCGCCGACGAAGTCCCACAAGAACGTGTCGAACGAGCCGTAGTCTTTCTGGATCTGCAAGAACGCCTTCGCGTTCGACACCGCCGACTCCACTTTCGCGCGATTTCGCACGATGCTCGGGTCGAGCAAGATCTTCTCGAGCTTCGCCGGCGTGAGCTTCGCGACCTTCGCCGGATCGAAGCCGCAGAAGTTCCTGCGATAGCCCTCGCGCTTATCGAGGATCGTCTTCCACGACAGGCCGGCTTGCGCGCCCTCGAGGATCACGAACTCGAAGTGGCGGAGATCGTCGTGCGTCGGCACGCCCCATTCCCGATCGTGGTAGGCGTTCATCGCGGGCGAGGTCGCCCATGCGCAGCGTGTTTTTGGGTCCATCAGTGCACCAGGAACCACTTCTTATTCGCCATCACCTCGAGATGGAAGTGGTTGCGATGCGGTCGGTTGAAGTTCGGCGTCAGCACGACGTTGAACAGATGATCGGCGACGGCCTCGCACAAGATCGCGCGCAGCTCGGTCGCTTTGTCGGTGACGTGGCGTGGCTTGGCGTCGTCGCCGCAGGTCTGATCGCCGATCGCGCCGTGAAAATCGTCGAGCACGACGAGCTTCGAGCCGTCGGATTTGGTGAATCGCGCCGCGTCGAGCGCGAGCCCGCCGTTGTGCTCGATGCCGATCTTGTCATCGGGCCATGATTTCGGCGGCACGCGATACATCGAGTAGTGGCGGACTTCGACGATGTCGTGCTTCGCGAGGATCTGCGCGAAGTCGTCCATCGCGAGGATCAAGCGGCAATCGCCGATCTCCCACGGCGTGGTCGCGCGCTGCGCCTCGTTCAGATCGGTCTTGAACGTCACGCCGTGCAGCGGACCGCCGAGCCGCACCGGCGCGAGCACGCCCTTGGTCGGCTCCTTCGTGAACGCGATCTGGCGCGTCGTCAGCTCGGCGTAGCAATCGTCGGGCGACATCGCGCCGTAGCGCACGGCCGGCAGCGTTTCGGCATCGGCGGGGGTCTCGAAGCGCGACTTCGCGTGCTTGGTTTGCCGGGGTTTCGCGGTCGCCGGCGTGGCACATGCCACGAGCAAGGCCGCGATAGCAAAGCGCACGCCGCAAGCTTACGCGTTGCCGGAACCACTGGCACGTTCGGGTGTCCTAGGTCGTGATGCGCCGCATGATCTGGTTGGTTGCGATGTGGGCCTGTACACCGCAACCGCCGCGCGACGAGCATCCGGCCGGCAAGCCCGTCGCCGTGCCAACGGTTGCCAAAGCGCCGGCGTCGCGGCCGCAGCTCGCGTTCGGCTCCGACGCCGACGGCCGCTTGACGATCGACGTGACGACGGCATCGGCACAGGCCTCGACGGCGATCGCGACGCCGCTCGGCAACGCCGAGACCGATGCGCTGCTCGCGCGGCTCGAGCCGTTGCCGGTGATCGACAACACGCACGCGCCGGCGATGCGGCCGCCGTCGGCGAGACCGCCGATGTCGGGCACGCCGATCGTGCTCGCGTTCGCGGCGCCGACCGGGCGCGCGGTCGCCGATCGGCCGATCGGTCCCGCGCCGGCGCAACCCGATCAGCCGCCGCTGCCGCTCGATCCGCCGAAGATCGTGCCGGCGACCGGAGCGATCCGGATCGGCGCCGAGCTGCGCGTGCGGTTCGACAAAGCCGTGATCGCGGTCGGCGAGATCGGCGGCGCGAGCGGGATCAACGCGACGCTCGATCCACCGATCGACGGCAAATGGCGCTGGATCGATACGAGCGAGGCCACGTTCGTGCCCGCGAAAGCCCACCTGCCGGGCTCGACGAAGCTGACCGTCACCGTGCCACCTGGATTTCGCGCGATCGACGGCACCGTGCTCGCCGTGCCGGTCACCGCGACGCTGACGACGCCCGCGATCGAGATCGAGAGCGTGATCCCGCGCCGGCCGATCCGGCCCGACGGCGCGATCGCCGTGGAGCTCTCGCAGGCGATCGATCGCGATGCGATCGCGAGCGCGCTCCACCTTCACGTCAAGACCGGCGACGTCGCGTTTGTCGTGATCGACGAAGCCGAGGCGCGCCGCACGTGGACGAAGCAGCCGCTGCTGGTCACCGACGGGCTTCACTTCGATCCCGCGACGACGCTGTTCGTCGCGCCGAAATCGACGTGGCCTGCGGGCACGCAGGTCGTCGTCAAGCTCGCCGTCAACGCGCCGTCGGCCGAAGGCCCGCTGCGCTCGACGCGCGCGTCGGTCGCGCAGTTCGCGGTCGCGCCCAAATTCGAGCTCTCCGGGATCCGCTGCGACAGCAAGACCGTGCAGCCGCGCGCCGCGGTGTGCCCGGCGCTGTCGTGGGCGACGCTGGTGTTCTCGAACGACATCGATCCGAAATCGTATCGCCCCGATCTCGTGCAGCTCGTCGATCACCCGCTCGCCGATCACGCGCAACACGGGAACGTCGTCGATCTGGAG
>DASXEF010000328.1:0-4373 GCA_036490255.1 Kofleriaceae bacterium | reverse complement strand
TCGCGCGGCAGACTGCGAAGGCGCACGTCGACTTCGCGACGAGCCGCACGCAAGGCGGTATCGGCACCGAGCTCGACATCGTGCGCGCGCAGTCGGAGCTCGCGACCGACGAGCAGAACCTCGCACTCGCACGCACCGCGCTCGTGCAAGCCGAAGAAGCGCTCGGCGTGCTGACCGGCGAGAACGAGCCGCTCGGCTCGACGACGGAGCCGCGGTTCAGCGATTCTCCCGACGTTCGCGCGGTCGCGTCGCGCGCCGACGTGATCGCCGGCCAGCGCCGATTGTCGTCGGCGCAGTGGTCGCGCGACGCGCAATGGTCCGAGTACGCGCCGACGCTCTCGCTCGACGGCGCCGGCTTCTACGACACGCCGCAGATCGATCCGACGCCGGCGTGGGGCTTTCAGATCCTCGCCGTGCTCGCGCTGCCGCTGTACGACGGCGGCTATCGCGGTGGCCTCGCGCAAGAACGCGACGCCGTGCTGGCCGAATCGCGCGAACAGCTCGCGCAGCTCGAGCGCAACGCGAGCTCCGAAGTGCGTGCCGGCGAAGACTCGGTCAAGCACGCGCGCGAAGCTCGCGATGCCGCGCATCGTTCGGCGGAGTTCGCGAATCGCGCACTGCAGCTCGCGAACATCGCGTACCAAGGCGGCACCGGCACGAGCCTCGACGTGATCGACGCCGAGCGCACGTCGCGCGACGCGGCGACGCAAGCGGTGATCGCCGACGATGGCCTGCGTCAGGCGCAGTTCGCGCTGCTCGCCGCGACGGGGCATTTTCCGAGTTAGCTGTCGTGTGTGCCCCACACGTGGTGGGGGCGGCAGGCGACGATCGCGACGTGGTTCCAGAAAGTTCGCGCGGCGAGCGTCTTGCTTGTAACGCTCTTCATATGAAGAGCTTGCGGGGCCTTTTGCTCCTGATTCCGATCGCGTGCTCGAGCAAGTCATCGAACACGAATGTCGACGCGGGGCTCGCCGGATCGGCGGCATGCATGGATGCCGCGACCGCGTTGTGCACGCTGCGCAGCACGTGCTCGGGCGGCTTCAACATCAGCAAAAACTTTCCCGACATGGCGACGTGCGTGTCGCGCACCGCGCAGACGTGCGAGGTCGATCTCGCGGCGCCGGGAACCGGCCAGTCTCCGGGCAACATCGAAGCGTGCGCCGCCGAGTATCCGAACGAGGCGTGCTCGGACTATTTCGACGGTAATCCGATCGCATCGTGCGCGCCGCCGGCAGGATCCAACGCGACCGGTGTGGCATGCGGCGCGGCGGCGCAATGCACGAGCGCGTACTGCGCGTTGGCTTCGACCGAAACGTGCGGCACGTGCCAGCCGCTGCCGAGCGCAGGCGCATCGTGCACGGTCGACGCCGATTGCGGGCGTGATCTCGCGTGCGCGACGCCTGCGGGCGCGACGACCGGAACCTGCGCGGCGTACGTCGGCAGCGGCGACGCGTGCTTGACCGGCGTGCATCCGTGCGAGGCCGGCTTCGCGTGTGTCGGCGATGCGCCGACGACGTCGACGAACGGAACCTGCGTTCCGCTCTCGGCTTCGGTCGGTGCGGCCTGCGACGGCGCGCGCAAGACGATGCCGAACTGCAGCGGCGAAGTCGGGCTCGCGTGCATTCCGACCGCGAAGGGCAGCGCGGTCGGCACGTGTCAGATGGTGCAGCTCGCCGCGAGTGGCGCGCCGTGCGGCGACGTCGGCGCGATGCCGATCACCGGCGTGATCGCGTGCGGCGCCGGCGGTGAATGCATCGGCGCAGGCAGCGGGACGATGGGCACGTGCCTCGCGGCCGCCGCCGACGGATCGGCGTGCAACAGCGACGCGACGGTCGGTCCACCGTGCTTGGCGCCGGCGAAGTGCGTACCGACGGGCTCGGGCAGCACGATCGGCACGTGCACGCTGCCGAACGCGACGACCTGTCACTGAAGCAGGGCGACACCGTCGACGATCGCGTGCGCGATGATGTTGATCCACAGGTTGCGCCGCCACAGATACAGCGCCGTCAGCATCGCGCCGCCCGCGCCGGCGACGATGAGATGTCCCCAACCCCACGTGCCGACGTGCGCGAGCGCGAATATCGCGCACGACGTGACCGCAGCGAGCCAGCGCCGGCCGGTGAGCTCGCTCAGCCGCTCGATCGCATAGCCGCGAAATATGATCTCTTCGGCGACCGCCGCGCGCACGACCGAGATCAGTCGCCACCACAGCGGAGTCGCGATCAGCTTCGATAACGTGCTCTCGCCGACGTAGATCGTGGCGAGCACGGCGAGCATCGCGATGCCGGCCGCAACGGCGATCGCGATCCCGCGGACGTGCGGCGATGCGAAGCCGATCGAAGCGAGCGGCCGGCGCTCGACGAAGCGTACGTAGGCGAGCACGCCGGCGACGAGCAGCCACCACGTCAGCTCGTAGAGCACGAGGTGAGCGAATTCGTGCTCCCACGCCGAGAGCGGCAAGCGCGCGATGCCGACCGCGAGCACGACGCCGATCAGCGCCTTCATGGTGCGATCGCCTCGATCCACGCACGCACCGCGCGATCGACGCGGCGCGCGTCGTCGGTCGTGCACACGTCGAGGATGAAGCCGCGCAGCCCCGCGATGACGATCGTCGCGAGCGTGCGCGCATCGGCCGCCGACATCCCGCTCGCATGCAGCGGCCCCACGAGCGCGGCCAACCAATCGTCGACCGTCGCCGCGAGAAACGCGCGGTGTTGCGCCGGCTGGCGGAGTGCGATGCCGACCGCTTCGAAGAACAACCGAAAGTAGCGCAGCGACTGCGGCGCGGTCATCTGCTTCCACGTCGCCCAGCAATCGGCCGCGAAGCCGTGCGACGGCAGCGCCTCGAGCTGTGCGCGTTGGCGCTCGCGCAGCGCCGCGAACACTTCGGCGACGAGTTGCTCTTTCGAGCCGAAGTAATACAGCAGCACGCGCGGGCTCGAGCCGACCGCTCGCGCGAGCGGGCGAAGCGACAGCTCTGCCAAGCCGTGCTGCGTGAGGTACTCGACGATGCGCTCCATCAGCTGCGCGGGGCGGCTTGCCATTGAAACGACTGTTTCATAATGAAACGATCGTTTCAATGTATGCTGCCGGCATGATCAGGCGAACGGTGGCGACGGCGTTGATGCTCGCGATGGTCGGCCCGCTCGCCGCCGAGCCGGGCGACGACGCCGATGACGACCCGGAGGTCGCCGACGATGTGCTACCGGCGCCCGCCGCAGTCGGTTCGGGCACGCTGATCGCCGAAGCGCATCGCCAGCTCGCCGCTGTGCGCGAGAGTCACTACGCGCATCACACCGCGATCGACGAGTCACGCGGCGTGTTCGACTACGACTGCTCGGGGTTCGTCGGTTACGCGTTGAAGCGCGTCGCACCGCAGACGTTCGGCGAGCTCGTCACCGCGACGCGACCGCGCCCGCTCGCCAAGGATTTCTACGCGTTCTTCGCGACGCGCGATCGCGTCGATCACGTCGCGGACCTCGTGCCCGGCGACATCATCGCGTGGCTCGAGCCGCCCGCGAAGCACTCGCGCAACACCGGCCACGTGATGGTCGTCGACCAGCCGCCGGTCGCGGGCGCGAACCCGGGCGAGCTCGTGGTCGCGATCATCGATTCGTCGCATTCCGGTCACGGCCACGCCGATGCGCGCATCCGCGATCGTCGCAACGGGCTCGGCGCCGGCTCGATCGTGCTGCTCGTCGATCGCGACGGCAAGCCGACCGGGTATCGCTGGTCGCTCGCACCGCACTCGGTCCGCTACGCGACGGCCATCGCGCTCGGCCGCGTGCGCTAGACGGCGTTGCGGATCGAGTGATCGAGCGACGCCGGACCGGCGCCGCGGATCGAGATCCACAGGAACAAGAGGCAGTACAGCACGGTGTCGTCGGCGCTCGTCGCGATCGGCAGGATCCGCCGGTCGAGGTGGAAGCCCCAGTGAAACTGGAAGTACGCGACGGCCATCTGGCCCGATGCGACGAACGCCGCCGGGCGCGCGAACAAGCCGACCGCGATCAATCCGCCGGTGACGAGCTCGATCACGCCGCCGATCCACAGCTGCGATCCGATCGGCGGCTGATGGTCGGTGAGCACGCCGAACAGCTTCTGCATGCCGTGGCACATGAACATCACGCCCGCGATGATCCGCAGCGCGGCAAAGACGATCGTGGCGAGCTTCTCGCGATCGAGCTGATTCATCGGCGCGACGATAGCGCGAATAGGCTCGCGATTCAGCCGCTTGCGCGATAACGATAGACACTGGCAATCTTGCGATGCTAAGTATTACGCCGTCGTCGCGGTAGCCCAATCGGTAGTGGCAGTGGTCTGAGAGGCCATCCAGTGCGAGTTCGAGTCTCGCCCGCGGCACCGACGAGCCG
>DASXEF010000313.1:0-2635 GCA_036490255.1 Kofleriaceae bacterium | reverse complement strand
GCATCTCGTCGACGCGACTCACGCCGTGCTGCGGCGATATCTCGGTTTCGGTCCGACGACGGCGCTGTGACTTCAGATCGCGCTCGTCACGCCACTCGCAGCGCACAGGCCGCAAGCAACTCGAGGACGGATTCAGCGCGCCTCTGTCATGCGCCTTCTGCCGGACCGCATTCGATCATCGAGCGCACGCCCATGGCTTTGGGCCGCCAGGGCCCGCACGCCGGATCCGATCGGCAACGGGCTCGTGCAGATCCAGGTGCAGTACTACGTCACCGTCAACAACGGCGCGATCAACGGCAACAACGAGACCGGCTACTTCTTCGGCACGTTCACCGCGCCGATGCCGACCGGCTGCGAACAGAGCGAGCGCATCTCGTCGACGCGACTCACGCCGTGCTGCGGCGATATCTCGGTTTCGGTCCGACGACGGCGCTGTGACTTCAGATCGCGCTCGTCACGCCACTCGCAGCGCACAGACCGCAAGCAACTCGAGGACGGATTCGGCGCGCCTCTGTCACGCGCCTTCTGCCGGACCGCATTCGATCATCGAGCGCACGCCCATGGCTTTGGGCCGCCAGGGCTCGCACGCCGGCCTCGTCGATGCCGGCATGCCGACGCACCCTTACTCGTTCCGATCGAGTACGAGTACGATTTACAGGATGTAGCGAGCGAGATCTTCGTCGGCGACGAGCGCGCCGAGTCGCTCGCGCACGTAGCCCTGCGTGATCGGAATCGTCTGCTTGCCGATGTCGGGCGCGTTGTAGAGCAGATCGTCGAGCAAGCGCTCGAGCACGGTGTGCAAGCGGCGCGCGCCGATGTCGTGCGTGCGCTGATTGACGTCGGCGGCGATCTGCGCGATCTCGGCGATCGCTTCGCTCGTCCAATCGATCGCGACGTGATCGGTCGCGAGCAGCGCCTGATACTGCCGCGTCAGTGCGTTCTTCGGCTCGGTCAAGATCCGCACGAAGTCGCCCGCGGTCAGCGGCGCGAGCTCGACGCGGATCGGGAACCTGCCCTGCAATTCCGGAATCAGATCGCTCGGCTTCGCGGTGTGAAACGCGCCGGCGGCGATGAACAGCACGTGGTCGGTCTTGACCGGGCCGTACTTCGTCGTGACCGTCGAGCCCTCGACGATCGGCAGCAGATCGCGCTGCACGCCCTCGCGCGACACGTCGGCGCCGTGGCGCTCTGCCTTCGCCGCGATCTTGTCGATCTCGTCGATGAACACGATGCCGGCGTTCTCGGCGCGGCGCACGGCTTCGCGCGTCGTCGCTTCCTGATCGATCAGCTTGTCGACCTCTTGCTCGGTCAACGTGCGCCACGCGGCGGGGACCTTCAGCTTCTGCCGCTTCGTCTTGCGGCCGAACGAGCCGAGCATGTCCTTGAGACCGGAGAGCGCGTTCTCGTCGATGCCGGGCTGACCGCCGAGCACCGACATCAGCGGATTCGCGTCGTCGGTCATCTCGACCTCGACCTCACGATCGTCGAGCTTGCCGTCGCGCAGCATGCCGCGCAGCTTCTCGCGCGTCTCGGTGTTCGCCGGCTGCTCGCCCGGGCGATCGGTGAACGCGCGACCACCGCCACGCGGCAGCAAGAGATCGAGCAGGCGATCCTCGGCCGATTCTTTCGCGCGGGTGCGGACCTTGCCCGCTTCTTCGTCGCGCACGAGCTTGACCGAAACCTCGACGAGATCGCGCACGATCGAGTCGACGTCGCGGCCGACATAGCCGACCTCCGTGAACTTCGACGCCTCGACTTTGACGAACGGCGCGCGCGCCAGCTTCGCGAGCCGCCGCGCGATCTCGGTCTTACCGACGCCGGTCGGTCCGATCATGATGATGTTCTTCGGCGAGATCTCTTCACGCAGCTCGCCCTCGACGTGCTGCCGCCGCCAGCGATTGCGCATCGCGACTGCGACCGCGCGCTTCGCATCGGCTTGACCGACGATGTAGCGGTCGAGCTCGGCGACGATTCGCGCCGGCGTGAGGTCGCTCTCCGACATCGTCGTCACGGCAATTCCTCGATCGTCAGCGACGTGTTCGTGTAGATGCAGATGTCGGCGGCGATCTTCATCGCAGTCTCGCAGATCGCGCGCGGCTCGAGCTCGGTCTGTTGCACGAGCGCGCGTGCGGCGGCGAGCGCGAAGCCACCGCCCGACCCGATCGCGCACACGCCGTCGTCGGGCTCGATCACATCGCCCGAGCCGCTCAAGATGAACGTCGCGTCGGCGTCGGCGACCACGAGCATCGCCTCGAGCCGGCGCAGCGCGCGGTCGGTGCGCCACTCTTTCGCGAGCTCGACTGCGGCGCGGCGCAGTGGCGAGCGTTGCTGGGCCAATTTTTCTTCGAGCCGCTCGAACAGCGCGATGCCGTCGGCCGCCGAGCCGGCGAACCCGCCGATCGCGCGACCGTCGCCGAGCCGGCGAACTTTTCGCGCGCCGCCTTTGACGACGGTGTTGCCGAGCGTGACCTGACCATCGCCGGCGACGACGACCTTGCCGCCGCGGCGGACCGACAGGATCGTCGTGGAGTGGATCTCGACCTTCACGAGCGCTTCGTACCACGCCGCTACTTGTCGAGCAGCTTGATCATCTTGTCGTTCTTGTAGTCCCGCGCGTAGTCGAGCGGCGTCTTGC
>DASXEF010000310.1:0-8680 GCA_036490255.1 Kofleriaceae bacterium | reverse complement strand
GATCGAACCGATCGCGGCGCTGGCGGCATCGGCGTCGAGCCCGAGCGCGGCCGAATATTCGGCGACGCGACGGCGCGCATCGTCGAGCGAGAGCTCGACGCGAAACGCATCGGCGGCGTGCGACCACGCGGCCGCGAGCCGATTCGCTTCGGCGCCGCGCGCGGCATCGGCGAGCTCGGGTAACGCCGAGAGCTGCGCGATCGCTGCGAGCGCCGCGGGCACGAGCGCAGCGTTGACGTCGTACGGCGTGCGACCACCGGCGAGCCCGCCTGCCGAATCGCGCCAATCGCCGACGGCAACGCCGGGATGCAAGTGCACGAGGTTCGCCGGCGTCGGCGCGGCGGCGTACGGCCGAGCGACGCGCAGCACGAACGCGAGGTTCGTCGCGATCGCATCGGCGTAGCGCTCGCCGCGCGGCGTGCGGCGCTCGAGAAATGCCGCCAAGCGCGCGCGATCGGCCGATCCGGCGTAGCTCGCGAGCACCGGCGCGAGCAGCATATCGTCGTCGATCATCTTGTAATCGAAGCGCGGCGACGCGCTGCCGTGGTTCTCCCACGCCGCGAAGTCGCCGATGTCTTCTTCGTGCGCGACATCGCCGGTCGGATCGAGCCGATCGATCACCGCGGCGAGCCCGGCCTCGACGAGCTCGGGCCGCGCGTGCGGCATCAGCAGGCGCAACGTCAGCAGCGTGTCGCGGCCGAAGTACGTCAGGAACCGCCACGATCCGGCGAGCAGCTTCTCGCGATACGACAGGAATGCGAGCCCGTCGAGCTCGCGCGTGTGTCCCTGCGGGACGTGGTCGAGCAGCTCCGTCGTCTCGATCGGCGTGAGCGGCGGTTGATCGGAGAGCACGGTGAGCGTGACCGCACCCGGCGACAACGCGATCGCGCCGTCGTCGACCCGCACGGCGCCGGCGAGCTCCAGCTCGAGGTGCGTGCCGTCGAGCAGCGTGCGCCGCACGATCACCGGCGGTCCAGGCTCGGTCGTCGACGCGAACGCCGCGGGCAGCGAGCGCAGCGTGTTGTAGTCGCGCAACGTACGCACGCCGGCGAGCGCTGCTTCGCGCACGATCAGCGGCTGCGAGATCGCGAGCTGCACGGTGATGCCGCGAAACGCGCCGGAGCCGGCGGCAGTCGTGACCGGCGAGCTCGCCGTGATGTCGGCCGATTCGCCCGACTCGAACCACAGCCCGATGCCCTCGTCACCGGCGGGAAACACGACGAGCACGCGCGGCGCAGCGCCCGACGTCAGCACCACATGCGCCGCCACCGGGCCCTGGCGAAAGAAGTAGTTGTCGATCGCGCCTTCGCGGATCTCGAACGCGAGCGTTTCGGGACCGCGCGGCGCCGGCGGCGCAACACTCGGGTGCGTGCACGCGACGCACACGGCCACGACCAGACCCGTGCGCATGGCCTACGATAGCCCGATGCGACCGGCGATGTTGTGCGTGCTCGCGATCTCGTGCTCGAGCCCGCACACGGCCGAGCGCACCGGCGACATCGCGATCGTCGACGTCACGGTCGTGCCGATGTCGCGCGACGGCGCGTTGCCGCACCAGACCGTGATCGTCCACGGCGATCGCATCGTGCTGATCGCGCCGAGTGCATCGCTCACGCTCGGTGCGAGCACCAAGACGATCGACGGCGCCGGCAAGTGGCTGATGCCCGGCTTGGCCGACATGCACGTGCACACGTGGCGCGACGCCGATCTGACGATGTTCGTCGCTGCCGGCGTCACGACGATTCGCAACATGTGGGGCGTGCCCCAGGACGTGACGTGGCGCTCCGAGCTCGCGAGCGGCGCGCGGTTCGGCCCGACGCTCGTCACCGCCGGATCGCTCATCGACGGCGATCCGCCCGACTGGCCCGGCAGCATCGTGCTGACGAATCCCGCCGACGCCGATGCGATCGTCGTCGCGCAGCAGGCCGCCGGCTACGATTTTCTCAAGTCGGTCAACCGGCTCACGCGCGACGCGTACACGGCGCTCGTCGCCGCCGCCGCGCGTCACCACATGCTGCTGTCGGGACACGTTCCGGAAGCGGTCGGCGTGGACGGCGCGCTCGCCGCGCACCAGCGATCGATCGAGCACCTCGACGGTTACCTCGCGGCGCTCGTGCCGCCGGGTCCCGGCATGCCGTCCGACGACGATTATCAGCCGTGGTTGCGCGCGGTGCAGGCGCGCATCGACTTCTCGCTGTTGCCGGGACTCGTCGCGCGGACGATCGCCGCGGGCACGTGGAACTGCCCGACGCTCATCATCTACGATCGCTGGCCCGAGCTCTACGACGCGGCCGCGATCCAGGCGCGCGTGAAATGGCTCCCGCTCGTGCCGGCTGCGACGCGCGCGCGTTGGCTGCACCGCTTCGCGACTCGTCACGCCTCCGCCGACGACACGGCGGCAGTGCGCGCGAACCTCGTGCTGCTCGGCAAGATCGCGGCGGCGCTCGCGGCGGCAAATGCACCGATCCTCGTCGGCACCGATACCGGCGGCGACTACAACGTGCCCGGCGAAGGGCTGCACGACGAGATCGAGCTGCTCGTCGCCGCCGGCGTGCCACGTGCACAGGTGATGCGCGCGGCGACCGCCGATGCGTGGCGCTACTTCGGCCGCCCGCTCGAAGCCGGCGTGATCGACGTCGGCGCGCGCGCCGATCTCGTGCTGACCTCGACCGATCCGCGGACCGCGCCGCTGCCGCTCGTGCCCGACGGCGTGATGCTGCGCGGCACGTGGCTGACGCACGACGACCTCGAAGCACGGCTCACCGCGATCGCGAACCGACCCGCGCCGGCATCGCCGTGGCACGACGGCATCCAGTACGCCTCGACACTCGACGGCACGGTCGTCCTGCGCGAGCGCGTGAGCGTCGACGGCACGACGACGCGCGGCGACATCGTCGACCTCGCCGAGGACGACACCACGTCGTACGAGCTCGGCTCGGCGACCGCGACGCTCGGTTGGACGCATCACACGATGACGCTCGCGCTCCACGCCGCGATCGCAGGGGGCGAGCTCGTCGTCACCGGCCACGATCTGACCGGCAAAGCGGTCGCATTGCGCGCGCCGATTCCGGCCGGCGCGTTTCTGTCATCGCCGGGCATCGCCGGCACGATGCAGCTCGCCGCACGCGTTGCCGATCTGGCACCCGGCGGCAAACGTACGCTGACGTCGATCGAGCTCGTCGCCGATCCCGTCGCGATCGTGACGACGCGTTACGTCGTCGAGCGCACGACCGATCGCGAGCGAATCTACAACGTTGCCGCGACACGACACCACGCGACTACCACGTCGCGGCTCGTCGTCGATCCGGCCGGCATCGTCGAGCTCGACGCCGACGACGTCATCGCTCGTCGCCAGTAGAAGTTTCGTGCACGCGGCGCGGCGCCGCCGTCCTGGTGGCGTACGCCATGCGCATCCTCAAGCTCCTCGTCCTGCTCGGCGCGATCGTCGCCGCGTTCGCGCTGACCAAGCGTGGTGCCCGCCGGCCGACGATCACCCGCGCGGCGTCGCGTGATGCTGCGGGTTCGGTCATCGCGATCGCGCCGCCGGCGTTGGCGCAAACCGCGACGATCGCCGGCCACGTCATCGACGCAGCGAACGCACCGATCGCCGGGGCGTCCGTGTGCGCGCTGACGCCGACGCCGACGTGCACGATCTCGGGCACGAACGGCACGTTCACGCTCGCGAACATCGACGGCGCCGACATGCGCGCGATCGCCGAGCACCGAAATCGCCACGTTGACCACGCTCACCGTCACTGCGAACGGCGAGCCGATCGACCTCGGCGACATCGCGGTCACGCTACCGCCGGGACGCTCACGGTGACGACTACCACTTGAAACGGCCCGTGCTCGCTTCGGTTTGCGCCAAGCGTGCCGCGTGAGCTTCACGTCGCGACGGTGCATGCGACGCCAGTCGTCGCACGGTGGCTGCATCGAGATTCCACACGCTCGCGAACGGGATCAAGAGCTCGACATACGCTTCGCTCGACTGCTCCGGGCACGCGAGCACCGCGTCGACGAATTCGCTCGGCGGCAAATACGAATGTGCCTCGACGTAGTGCGTGACGAGATCCGGTGCCACGTAGACGCATGTTCGTGCAGGAATGATGACGTATTGCTGCCCGCTCGAACGATCGCAGCCGCCGAGGTCACACGCGTGCACGCCGGCCGACACGACGGCGAGCCATCGCCCGGGATCCTCGACGTGGCGGCGCAGTGCCGACACGAATGCGTCCGACGCCGATCCGGTCGAAAACGCGTGGCCTTGCTCGAGCCAGCCGATCGCTCGAACGGCCGCGCCACGCGCCAGCTGACACTCCGTTGCGAGATCGGCGAAATACATTACACAGCTCGAAAGCTCAGATATGCCGCGAGCACCGCGGCCGGCGCTTCGACTTGCGGGTAATGGCCGACGTCGGGCAAGCGCACCACATCGGTGTGCGGCCGCAGCTCGAGCAATCGGCGAACCATATGCGCGCCGCTGACCGGATCGCGCGAGCCGTTGATCACGACGAGCGGCAGCGTCGCCTGCAGGAGTGCGCCGACCCAGCGCGCGCGGTTCGCACGCCGCTCTGCCATGTAGCCGATCAATCCCGCGAGCGCGCGTGCGCCGCCGTTCTTCGACGCGAGCGTCCAGAACGCGTGCAGCTCGTCGCGCGTCGGCGGTGTCACGAACAGCGGCGCGAACGACCGCGCAAACGCGCGCTCGTTGGTGAGCGACGCGACGAACGGGCCGAGCCGCGACGCGAGGATTCGCTGGATCAACCGCGGCCGATGCGTCTCGGGAAACAAGCCGCCGTTGAGCAACGCGACCGAGTCGATCGGCGCGGCACGCGCGAGCAGCTCTTGCGCGACCGTCACGCCGTAGTCGTGCGCGAGCAGGTGACATCGCCCGACGCCGAGCACGCCGAGCAATGCGAGCTGCAAATCCGCTTGTTCGAGGATCGAATAGTGATGATCGCGCGGTTTCGCGGACTCGCCAAAGCCGAGCATGTCGAGCGCGATCACGTCGTAGCGCGCGACCAGCTCGGGCCAGATCCGCGCCCAGTCCCAGCTCGACGTCGGATAGCCGTGGACGAGCAGCAACACCGGGCCGCGACCCTCGCGGCGATAGAACATTCGATAGCCGCGGAGCTCGACGAACGTTCCGGCGTCACGCCACGCGTCGATCGAGATCACCGATTCAGCTCCATCATTTCGGGATACTGATAGACGCGCGATTCCGCCGGCGGGCTCGTCGAGGTCGCGACCATCGCTTTCGCGATCTGGCCGACGGTGATCGATTTGTATTTCGCCGGCGTCATGAACGAGAACACCGGCAGCACCTTCTCGAGTAGCCACGGCGTGTGCTGCGACCCGATGATCATCGCCGGGCGAAAAATACTCACGACCGCGGGGCCGCTCGCCTTCACCGCTTCTTCGGCCTCGCCTTTGACGCGCGCGTAACGCGCCATCCCCGCCGCGCCCGAGCCGGTCGTCGCCGCCGCCGGATTCGCGCCGGCGGCGGTCATGAACGCGAGATGCTTCACGCGTCCCGACGCTTTCAACCCGCGCGCGAATGCCGCATTCAGCTCGACGTCGACCGCGCGATGCTGCTCGATCGTGAGCTTGCTCGTCCCCGCGCCGACGCCCAGCACGCTCAACCCGACGACGTCGCCTTCGAGCGCACGGATCGCGTCGACCGTCGCCGCTTCGACGCTCGCCGGATCCATCGTCGGCACGACGACCTCGCGCACGTCGGCGTTCCCCTGGGCGCGGCGCACGAGCGTCACGATCGGGTTGAACGATCCGTTGCGGATCAGCTCCGCGACCAACGCATTGCCGACCGAACCCGATGCTCCGAGGACCACCGCCGCACGTGTGCTCGTCATGACGCACGAGCCTACACCGCGCTCTATTGCGCGCCGATCCGCCGGCGCGGTATCGCTCGCTGATGACGGCTCCGACTCGCGCGACGTTCTTGTTCGCTGCCCGCGATCAGCCCGGGCTGGTCGCGCGCCTCGCCGGCTTCTTCTACGAGCTCGCGCTCAACATCGTCGACGGTAGCGATCACGTCGAGGCCGGTGATGCCGACACCGCGCGCTTCTTCATCCGGATGGTCGTCGAGCTCGACGATGGCCGCCTCGCGCGCGACACCGTCGAAGCTGCGTTCGGCACGCTCGCGAGCAAGCTCGACGGTACGTGGTCCGTCAGCTACAGCGACCGCGCAGCGCGCGTCGCCATCTTGGTGACGAAGGAATCGGCGTGCCTCTACGATCTGATCCTGCGCCAGCGTCAGGGCGAGCTCGCATGCGAGATTCCGCTCGTCATTGGCAATCACGCAACGCTCGAGTCCGTCGCGCGAGGCTTTGGCATTCCGTTCTTCGCACTACCGATCACGGCCGACACCAAACGCGCACAAGAAGCTCGCATGCTCGAGCTGCTCGCGAGCCACGAGATCGATCTCGTCGTGCTCGCCCGTTACATGCAAGTGCTCACCGACGACTTCCTGCGCGCCTCACCACCCGTGATCAACATCCATCACGGGTTTCTTCCCGCGTTCCAAGGCGCTCGCCCGTATCACCAAGCCCGCGAGCGCGGCGTGAAGATCATCGGCGCGACGGCGCACTATGCGACCGGCGAGCTCGACGAAGGCCCGATCATCGAGCAAGACGTCGCGCGCGTCAGTCACCAGATGAGCGTCGACGAGTTCACGCGAGTCGGCCGCGACATCGAGCGCAACGTGCTGTCTCGCGCGGTGCGAGCACATCTCGAGCGCCGCGTCGTGGTGCACGGTCGCCGGACGATCGTGTTGTA
The DNA here is from genome assembly GCA_036490255.1 of Kofleriaceae bacterium. Lineage (GTDB taxonomy): Bacteria > Myxococcota_A > Polyangia > Haliangiales > Haliangiaceae > JABFXX01. The sequence goes on along the minus strand of DASXEF010000310.1, from coordinate 1,885 downwards.
GGTCGAGATGGATCGCTATCCAGGTAGGTATCGCGATGCCCGTGGCGCGGAAGCGATCGAGATAGCCAATGACGGCCACACGTTGCGCACGCGGATCCGCGGCATCGAGCTCGCCGGAACCGACTTCGACGCGCTCGGCACTGTCGACGACGTCACGCGCGCCGGGCTCGTGCTCGGTCATGGCTCGCTGTGCGCGTGCGAGCTGACGTGGACCATGCCGATCGCGCTCGACCAGGGCGAGACCGGCTCGCTCGAAGCACACCTCGTTCTCGGCTCGCCCGATGCGACCGGCGGGATCGATCGCGAACAGCTCCAGCTCTCGCTGACGTGCACGCGCGGAACGTTTCGCTCGGCGGGAACCAGCGGCTGGTTCGAAGACGAGCTCCTCGATCTCCACAAGCAGCTGCCGAGCATCCGCGTGTGTATCAACTGCGCGTTCTCGGATTACTCGCCGGCTGGCCACGGGCTGTTCGGCGGCCTCGCGTGCTTTCGAGACAACAAGGACGCGTATCGAGCCGTCACCGGCAAGCAGCAGCTATTTCAGATCTGGGAAACGATGACCGAATTCGTGCAAGAGACGTTCGTGTGCGGCGAATTCGAGCGGCGCCGCCCCGGTGCCGGGTATCGCGGCTGAGTTCGTTCGCATAGAACGCGCCCGAAGGTCATCGAGGTGAACACCTCGCCCGGCACCGGTGCTAGGCTGCGCCGCCATGAAATTCCGCAAGCGAACCAAGCGGCCCGCCGCCGACGCCACGACTGCCCAAGACAACATCCTCGCGCGCCAACGCGAGCGCATCGCTCGCGCGCTCCGCAAACGGCGCCGTTCAAAATCCGGCCAATAGGCCGGCGCAGGGCGACGACGTTTGGCGATCCGCGCGATCGCTTCGAATACGTGAACGTCGCGGACGCGCAGCGGCGCTACTTGATCACTTTCTTGCGCGCCGCCTGCGCGACATGCGGCAGCACACCGACACCTTTGGCCATCTGGCGCACGGCATCGATTGGTGCGAAGTCGAGAGCGCGTACGGCGACCTCAGGTGGGCACTTCGGATTGCGTGCGAGCGCATGGGCGATCTGCGGGCGCTGCAACCAGTCACGGCGCTCGGAGACCTGCTTCAACAGCTCTGGCGACGCCTGCGCGTTCTTCACGATCGCGAGCACGTCCTCGATCGTGATCTGCGGGTTCTTCAGTACGTACGGATGTAGTGCGCGATTCGTGTCGCGCAGGATCGCGTTGCGTTGATCGCGGTTGCCGTGCAACGCCAGTTGGATCTTCGCGGCGGGCGTGAGCTTGTCGGTCTGCGGCACGACTGGCGTGGACGACGGAGGTTGCACGGTCGGTGCGCGGACTCGTTCATGGCGCGCGGGCGCGCCGCGGCCGGTGTCGCGACCTACAGAGACCGCCTTGCGCAGCTCGTCCGCGAGCACGGGATCGATCGTGACTGCGACACCGAATCCCGCGAGGATCTGAAGCACGCGCACTTCGTCCTCGAGCCGCGCACCATCGGGAAGCACGATCTCCAACGTCGCGGGCATGTCTGGGGTCAGCTCCGCGACGTCGGTGACGCGGACGAGCAGACCGCCCTTCGCCATCTGCAGCGTGTCGTCGTGAAGATCGCTGAACCGTTCGTACGTGATCCGGAATGCGATGGTCATGGGCTCGCCGTGCCAGCGCGGAGCACGATGCGACCCTCGATCGCTTCGGCGATCAGCGAGATGGCCGACTCCGGCGAGCGCAACAGCGTCATCGCGACGCCATCGTAACATCAACCGGCGTTGGGCTGCGGGCCTCGCGGTTCGCCGCATCCATCGCGTTGGCGATGTCACGTACGTCGCGATCGACGTCGCCGATGACTGGGAATCACCAAGTCGCGGGCACCTGAAA
>DASXEF010000355.1:0-10135 GCA_036490255.1 Kofleriaceae bacterium | reverse complement strand
TCGACACGTACGAAGGCGCACTCGTGATCAACGACTACCGCATCGATCCGAGCGATGCCGCATGGCTCGATGCGCTCGCCGAGGTCGCGAAACAAGTCACCGATGCGCGCGAGTGCTTCGTCAAGCGGCGCGAGCGGCTCGTCGATCGCCGCGAGGGCTTCCAGTACGAGCGCATCGACGAGCAACGCGACGCGCGGGTGGTGCGTGAAGGCGGCCACGCGTTTCGCGTCAACCTCAGCGACTATGTCGATACCGGGTTGTTCCTCGATCATCGGCTGACGCGTGCACGCGTCGCCGCCGAGCCCGGCGCGTCGCTGCTAAATCTATTTTCGTACACCGGCGCGTTCAGCGTGTACGCGGCCGCCGCGGGCAAGCGCACGACGAGCGTCGATCTGTCGAAGACGTATCTCGACCGCGCGCGCGACAACCTCGAGCTCAATCGGCAAGACGGCGAGCTCGTCCACGCCGACGTGCGCGAGTTTCTGGCCGATGCGCGTCGCGCCGGTCGCAGCTGGGATGTCGCGATCGTCGATCCGCCGACGTTCTCGAACTCGAAGCGCATGGACTACACGTTCGATATCCAGCGCGATCACGCGGCGCTGCTCGGCGACGTGGCGGCGGTCGTCACCGGGCCGATCTGGTTCTCGACGAACCGCCAGCGCTTCAAGCTCGAGGTTGCCGGGCCGTGCCAGGTAACCGACGAGACGCGCGCGACCACCCCGCCGGATTTCCGCGGTCACCCGCATCGCGCGTGGCGCTTGGTAAGATGACGCGGCAAATGCGCTGTTGGGTTGTTGCGTGCGTGCTCGGCCTCGTTACCACCGCGCGCGCGGGATCGCCGGCCGGAGCGTTGATCGACGCGCCGGCATTTTCGCTCGCGCCGGCGGATCTGCTGGCGGCGGTGCACGCGATGCCGGCGGTCGACGCCGACGTCGACGTGATCGGCGAGTCGTTCGACTACGCGATCGGCAGCGATCGCAGCGTCGAGACGTGGCGCGCGATCTTCATCGTGCGCTCGGACGCCGGCGCCGATGCGTGGGCTGCGCTCGGCGCGACGTACCGCTCGTTTCAAGATCGGCCGAGCGTTCGCATTCGCGTGATCGCGGCGAACGGCGCGGTCACGATGCTCGAGCCGAAACCCACGAGCGACGTGCCCGTCGTGCAAGCCGCGATCGATAGCGACGCGCGCAAGCTCGATGTCGCGTTGCCGGCGCTGCAGCCCGGCGATGTCGTCGAGGAGCAGATGACGACGGTCGATCGCGGCAGGCTCGTGCATGCCGGTCTCGATTGGCGCGTGCAGGCCGGCGGCCTCGGCGCGACCGCCGCGACGCGCGTGAGCGTTTCGGCGCCGGCCGGGCAGCAGGTGCGCTTCGCCGAGCACGCGTTGCCGGCCGGCGTGCACGTCGAGCACGCGACGGCCGACGGCCGCGAGACCTGGCGCTACGCGATCGGGGCGCTCGATCTGCCGGCGAGCGAGTCGTACGAGCCGGCCGACGTCTACGATCATCCGACGATCGCGATCTCGACGATCGCGAGCTGGAACGCGCTCGCGCGCGAGCTGCGGACGACGATCGACGCGCAGATCGCCGCCGGTCCGCCGGCGTGGCCCGCGGGCATCGCGAAGACGCCGGCCGCGATCGTCGACTGGGCGCGCGCACGCGTGCGCGATCAGAGCATCGACGTCGACGAGACGGCCGTTCGGCCGATGACGCCCGCCGACGTACTACGCCGCAGTGCCGCCGATTCGCTCTCGCAGGCGACGGCGATCGCCGCGCTGTTGCGCCAGCTCGGCACGCGCGCCGACGTCGCGCTCGTCGATATCTCGCCCGGCATCGACACCGAGCCCGGGCTGCCGGGGCTCACCGGCTTCGACCGCGCGTTGGTGCGCGCGCAGATCGCCGGCAGCGACGTCTGGATCGAGCCGTCGGATCGGTTCGTGCCGATCGGCAAGCTCGCGTCGCACTCGCACGGCCGTCACGCGCTCGTGATCACCGACGACACGCTCGCGCTGATCACGCTGCCGCTCGCCGCGATGCTCGACAACCAAGTCCACGAGACGTGCACGTTCACGCTCGCCGAGGATAGCTACGCGCACGTCGTCGACGTCAGCCGCGAATCGGGTGACTTCGCGGCGTCGAATCGCGCGTGGGTGACCACGACCGCGCCGAGCGACGCGACCGCGCAGTACGCGGGCTGGGTCAGCTCGCACTACTACGGCACGCTGAAATCGACGAGCACGCCGATCGGCAGCATCGACGCGCCGATCGAGATCTCGCTCGATATCGCGAACGCGGGGCGCGGCAGCGTGCAACGCGATCAATGGGGCGTGTATCTGTGGCCGCACGATCTGCTCGACAAGGTGCCCGACGCGCTGATCGAGCCGGCGGCGCCGCGCGCGCACGATCTGCAGCTCGACACGCCGTACGTCTACGAGCTCGAGTCGCGCATCGCCGTGCCGGAGGGCTACGAGCTGCCGGAGCCGGCGGCGGAGCAAACGCGCCAGCTCGGCCCGCTGCGCATGGTCGAGACCCAGAAGATCGATGGCCGCGAGCTCGTGGTCACGTATCGGCTCGTCGTCGACAAGACGCGGTTCACGCCCGACGAAGTGCAAGCGCTGCAACACGCGGCGAGCGCGCTCGACTCCGAATATGTCACCGCGCGCAGCACGGCGTGGCGGCGCTACGACGAAGGCAAGTTCCGCGACGCGATCGACGAGATCGAGCACCGGATCGCGGCGCATCCGCGCGAGGCGTTTCATCACGAGGATCTCGCGGGCTTGTACATCACGCTCGGCGACGGCATCGGCGCACGACGCGAGGCTCGCATCGCGACACAGCTCGAGCCGAGACGTGCGGCCGCTTGGGCGGTGCTCGGCTGGACGCTCGCGCACGATTCGTTCGGCGTCGACATCGGCTTCGATCACGATCGCGCGGCCGCGCGTGCCGCCTACGACAAAGCGCGCGCGATCGATCCGAAGTACGCCGACGCGCCGGCGTCGCTGGCGACGTTGCTCGAGAGCGACGCGCACGGCCGGCGCTTGCTCGCCGGTCCCGATCTGCGTGCGGCCACTGCGGCGTGGCGCGCCGCGTACAAGGACGATCCGGCGATCGAGCACGCGGCCTCGCTCGCGCGCGCGCTGGTCTCGAGCGGTACGCCCGACGAGGTCGAGCCGCTCACCGCGACGCTCGATCGCGACAAGATCGGCGACGTGCGGATCGCGGCGATCGCGCTCGGCAAACGCGGTGTGGCGGCGGCGGTGCAAGACGCGGCGGAGAGCTTCACGGATGCGACGAAGCGCCAGCAGATGATCGCGCAGGGCGGCCGCATCGCGCTCGAGAGCCGCGCGTACGAGGTTTCACGCGCGTTGTTCGCGCACACCGACCCGGCGGCGCTGCTGGATACATTGCCCGAGCTGTTGTCGCGGATCTCGCGCCACGACGACGCGTTCGTCGTCGGCGCGCAGCCGAGCGATGCGGTCATCGAGCTCGCGCTCGAGCGCAACCGCCGCGATCGACCGCGCATCGCGTGCTGGGATCGCGAGACCGATGACGAGGTCGAGGCGCACTCGCACCGACACCCCGCGCGATTCGACAACTCCGCGCTCGCGATCGGCTTCGTCGACGATTACGAGCGCACGACCACCACGTTCGTCGTGCAAGGCGATGCGTCGGCGTGGCGCGTCGAGGCCACGCAGCTCGGCACGACGTCGATCTTCTACGTCGCCGCCGATCGCGGCAAGCCGAAGATCGTCGGCGCGCCCGACGTGCTCGCCGGCGTCGGCCGACACGTCTTGCGCTTGCTCGCGCGCGGCGACGACGGCGCCGCGAAACGCTTGCTCGACTGGGTAATCGCCGATCGCGACCGCGACGCGTTGTTCGCCGCGTTGTGGGGACCCGGCGTCGCGAGCGATCGCGCCGAGATGTCGCTCGCGGCGGCCGAGCTCGCGGCGCCGACCGCGGCCGATCGCGTGCTGCCGATCATGACCGCGTGCGGCGCGCCGACGCCCGACGGTCAGATCGCGTGCGACGCGGCCGTCGTCGCGACGCTCGCGCGCAAGAAACGCTGGGCCGAGCTGCTCGATTTCGCGACGAGCTGGCAAGCACGCGCGACGAAGCAAGTCGTGATGCTGCCCGAGCTCGCGCGGGCGACCGCGCTCGCGCAGCTCGGCCACGTCGATACCGCCGAGCAGCTCGTCGACGCGGCGCTGCAGCAGTTTCCGGACTCGATGCCGCTGCTCGCGCTGCAGATGCAGATCGCGTCGGCGAGCGGCGATCCGGCGCGTGCGTGGGCTCGTGCGCGGCGCTTGCTCGCGCGCAATCGGCCCGATCCGAGCCAGCTCGCGCGTGTCGCGTGGCTCGGTGCGTATGCCGGCATCGACGTTCCGGCGGCAGCGGCGGCCGCGCAGCAAGCCGCGAAGCTCGCGCCGACCGATGGCGCGATCGTCGGCATCCTCGCGGTGCTCGAGATCGAGACCGGCGATGTCGTCGGTGGCAAACAGCATCTCGCGGATGCGATGCGACTCTCCGGACGCAGCGCGCCGGGCGATGTCGACTGGTACGCGATCGGCCGGATGTGGGAACAGCTCGGGCTGCGCGACGACGCGATTGCGGCGTACCGGCACGTCGCGACGGCGACGCCGGTCATGCCGGGCGACGAGCTCGGTGCGATCGCGCCGGTACAGCTCGCCGCGAAGCGACTCGACGCGCTCGGTGCTAAGCGCTGAGCCGGGCGCGCATGCCGCGCATCACGGTCTCGGCGGCGATCGCGATGCGCGGTTGCTGCTGCGCGAGCGCGGTGCCGATCGCGCGCAGATCCGACGGCGACGGTGCGAGCAACGGTCGCGGCGCCAAGATGCGCGCGAGCCGCGACGTGATCGCAGCGGGATCGCGCAGATCGTCGGGCACGCCGTAGCCGCGCAGGCGATCGACGAGCACGCCGAACCGCGCGGTCTCGTCGGGATGTTGCCAGCGGACGCGCGCCGGATCGCACTGCAGCGCGGCGCTGTAGATCGCGCGATACGGCTCGGTCGCGACGAGCACGCCGTCGAGCAACAGCTCGACGCCGACGTGCGCGACGGCGCGCCGCGGGCCGCGGGCGCAGCCGAGCTGATCGAGCTGCGCGTCGAGCTCTTTCATCAACGCGACGACCGGCGCGAGCTCGTGGAACACGTGATCGGTCGCGTGATGGAGCGAGATACCATCGGCGATCTCGCGGTCGTCGCAGTCGGCGATCTTGCCGCCTACCATGCCGGCGAAATCCGGGAGCATCGCGCCGAGCGCGCGAGCCGGCGACGCATCGCTCCAGCTCGACACCGCCGCGTGGCCGAAATAGTTCACCCACGTTTGGTAGCATTTCTACGTGCGATTGGTCGTCGGCATCGATCTCGGAACGCAAAGCCTCAAGGCGGTCGTCTGCGACGCCGAGCTGCGCGTGCTCGGCGATCACGCGGTGCCGATCGCGACGCACCATCCGCAGCCCGGTTGGGCCGAGCAAGATCCGGCGAGCTGGCTCGCCGCGCTCGAGCCGGCGGTCGCAGGTGCGCTTGCCAATGCAAACGCAGACGGCCGCGACGTCGCCGCGATCGCGCTCGCCGGTCAGCTCGACGGTTGCGTCGCCGTCGACGCGAGCTGCGCGCCGCTGCATCCCGCGCTGATCTGGCAAGACAAGCGCGCGCACGTGACGGCGATGCCGCGGCTGTTCGAGATCACCGGGCAGATCGCGGATCCGTCGCACATGGCGCCGAAGGTCGCGTGGCTGCGCGATCGCGGAATTCGCGCCGCGCGCTGGCATCAACCGACGAGCTTCTTGGTCGCACAGCTCACCGGCGAGCACGTGATCGATCCGTCGCACGCATCGACGACGATGTTGTTCGACCTCGCGGCCGGTGCGTGGTCGCGCGAGCTGTGCGACGCGTTCGCGATCGATCCGATCGCGGAGCTGCCGCGCATCGCACCGACGACGGCGGTCGCAGGTGTATTGCGCGCGTCGATCGCGGGCATCGCCGCGGGCACGCCGGTCGCGGTCGGCACCGGCGACGATTTCGCGACACCGCTCGGCGCCGGCGTGATCGCGCCCGGCGTCGCGATCTGCGCGATCGGCACCGCCGAGGTCGTCGGCGCGCTGTCATCGGCGCTCGTGCTCGATCGCGGCGGCATGGTCGAGACGCACGCGTATCCGGGCGGCGCGTACTTCGTCGAGAATCCGGGCTGGCTCTCCGGCGGCGCGGTTCGCTGGGCGACGCGCATGCTCGGGCTCGCCGACGATCGCGAGCTCGACGCGCTCGCCGCGCAAGCGCCGCCCGGCGCCGGCGGCGTGACGTTCGTGCCCGCGCTCGCAGGCGCGATGACGCCGACGTGGCAACCGCACGCGCGCGGCGCGCTGTACGGGCTCGCGGCCGCACACGATCGCGCGCACGTCGCTCGCGCCGTGCTCGAAGGGCTCGCATTCGCCGAGCGCGACGTCGTCGAGCGGCTCGCCGCGCTCGGCTTGGCCGTCGATCGCGTGCTGGTGCTCGGCGGCGGCGGCAAGAGCGCGGTGTGGACGCAGATCCGCGCCGACGCGCTCGGCCGCCCGCACGACGTCGCCGCGCGCAGCGATACGTGCCCGATCGGCGCCGCGATGATCGCCGCGGTCGCGATCGGGATGCAGCCGGATCTCGCGACGGCTGCCGCGACAGCACCGCCGCCTGCAATGACGGTGTTGCCTCGCGCCTCGCTGAACGACGCGTATGAGAGATACCGCACGCTGCAGGCGCAGCTCGCCTCGCTCGCCGCGCAGCCGTGGGCTACAGTCGGTTCGTGAAGTACGCGCTGGCGATCGCGTTCGCGCTTGCCGCGTGCACGAACGACGATCCACCCGCATGCATCACCGTCGACACGACGTGCGCGCCGGGGTACGTGCCGACGTTCGACAACGTCTACGCGAACACGCTGAACGTGTCGTGCGGCAACACGAACAGCTCGTGTCACTCGGCGGGCGGCCACGAAGCCGGCCTGTCGTTCGCCGACGAGCCGACCGCGTACGCGGGCTTGCTGTCGGCATCGACGATCGATCCCGGCCGAAAACGCGTGGACCCGGGCGACCCAGCGTGTAGCGTAATGATCGTGCGAACCGATTCGCCCGGCACGCCGTATCAGATGCCGATCGGCGATCCGCTCTCGGCCGTCGAGCGCTGCGCGTTGATCCAATGGGTGCAAGCCGGCGCGCTGAATGGCAGCGGCGAATGAGAGCGGTCGTTGTTGCGCTCGCGCTCGCCGCGTGCACCAGCGCGCCGAAAGATCCGGTCGCCGAGCTGCAAGATCCGTCGACGTGCATGCAGTGTCATCCGCAGCACTACGACCAGTGGTCGGGATCGATGCACGCGTACGCGTCGCAGGATCCGGTGTTCGTCGCGATGAACAACCGCGGCCAGCGCGACGCGCAGCTCGGCACGTTTTGCGCGCAATGCCACGTGCCGATGGCGGTCGCGAACGGCCGCACCGACTTCACCGACTTCGATCCGTCGACGCTGTCGCCGGCCGAGAACGGCATCACCTGTTACTTCTGCCACAACGTCAAAGACGTCGTCGCCGATCACAACAACGGCCTGCAGCTCGCGATGGATCAGACGATGCGCGGCGGCGCGCAGAGCCCCGCCGACACGCCGGCCCACGATTCCGCGTTCGACGGCAAGCTGATGGCGTCGCAGACCAACCAATCGACGATGTGCGGCTCGTGCCACGATGTCGTCACGCCGGGCGGCGTCGCGCTCGAGCGCACGTACACCGAGTGGCAGGCGAGCCTGTTCGCGGAAAACGATCCGTCGAAGCTGCTGCCGGTGACGTGCAGCGGTTGCCACATGATCTCGAGCACCGGCGTGATCGCGCAGGGGCCCGGCCTCACGGTCGGCACGCGCACCGACGGCTTCCACGATCACTCGCTCGCCGCGATCGACCAGGCGCTGACGTCGTTTCCGAACATGGCCGAGCAGGGCTCCGACATTCAGACCGAGCTCGAAGGTGCGATCGCGGTCGTCGGCCCGACGCCGACCGGCGGCGGCGCGGCACCCGGCGGCATCTGCGTCGTGCCCGAGAACGGCGGCCAGATCACGGTGCGCACCGACTCGTTCCAGATCGGTCACATGTATCCGAGCGGTGCCGCGCAAGATCGCCGCGCGTGGCTCGAGGTGATCGCGTACGACGGCTCCGACAACGTCGTGTTCTCGAGCGGCGTCGTCGCCGACAACCAAGATCCCGAAGAGATCGACGACGCGATGGTCAATTGCACCGGCTCGGGCCCGACCGATTGCAGCGGGTTCTGGGATCGCGCGGTCGAGGCCGACGGCACCACGCCTGCGCATTTTTTCTGGCAGGTCTCGACCGAGACCAGCCACCTGCTCAAGCCGCAGGTCACGAGCGATCCGAACTCGCCGCTGTTCGATCACTCGACGACGGCCGCCTACTCGATCGGCGCGCTCACCGCGACGGTCGATCACATCACAGCGCGGCTGCGCACGCGGCCGTTCAACTACGCGATGCTCAACGATCTGGTCGCCGGCAGCGATCTCGATCCGATCTACGCGCAGTCGATCGCGACGGTCGAGGATCCCGGGACGATGAAGATGTGGACGAAGGCGACCGCGAGCCCGGTCACCGGCTGCAACCCGAACTGACTACTCGGTCAGCAAAACGACGGTGTCCTTCGGCAAACCGAGGCCGTTCGGGACGCCCGTGTACGTCACGCGCGCGATGGCCGTGGCGGATTCGCCGGGTGGAACCCAAACCTCGACGAGACGCGCGTCGGGGCGCAAGAACGCGGTGACGGTCGACGCGCCGCTCGGTCCCGTGCCGCTGACGGGCTCGACGCGAAGCTGCAGCGCGTATTTGCGAATCGGCGGCGCGATCGGCGAGCCGTCCTGCGCGGGCAGGCGAAGCGCGCGACGTTGCACGACGCGTGTCGACAGCATGAACGCCTCGGTCGTCGCGCGCACGCACGGCGCGAGGCCGCTCGGCAGCTTCGCGCACGGCACGAGGTTGCCCTGACGCGGGCCGCGCAAGAACAGCTTGTAGATCAAGGGCTCGCGGGTTTCGCCGAGTTGCTCGACGACATACGCGATGCCATCGGCAGATCCCGCGATCGACATACGGTGACCGAGCGCATCGCTGATCAGCTCTTCACCGGTGCATGCGGTCGACGTGACGAAACCCAGCGACAGCCGCAGTGACGGCATCGGCTGATCGCGATGCAAGAACGCATGGGCGAGCGCCCGCTGCATGCGCCGCGAACGGGCGAGCGCGATCAGCGTGGTCTTGGCGGGGTTGAACGGTGGGCTCATGGCGCGCTCTCCTGTGTATGGAACGCGCGAGCCGCCGGAAGGTTGCACCGAATGCGATGCAGATCACGGTGGGAATGAGGTTGGTACGGCGGCGGTTTATAGCAGCTTGTACGTCGTTTGCTGCGACGTGCCGCCGCGTTCCGTACGCGTCCACGTTCCGGAGCGTCGCCCGGCGCTCATCGCGCCCTCGGTGACGACGCCGTTCGCGATCTCTTTCCACGGCCCGTCGAGCACGCCGTTGTTGTACGTCGCGGTCACCAGCACGCCGCCGTCGGGATCGTACGTGGTCCACGTGCCGGTTCGCCTGTCGTCGACGAACTGGCCGGTGAGCGAGGGCTTGCCGTCGCGCAACTCCTGGTACGGGCCGTCGGCTTTGCCGTGCTTGTAGGTCGCGAGCTCGACGAGCTTGCCGTTGTCGTACTTCTTGACGACGCCGTCGAGCCTGCCGCCGCGCCAGTGCTGCTCGAGGATCGGTACGCCGAGCTCGGTCTGCTCGCGCCACACACCGTTCTTGTGATCGGAGTAGTAGTGGCCTTCGACGACGACTTTGCCGCGCGGCGTGAGCTCTTGATACACGCCTTCCATGTCGCCGTTGACGATCTGTTGCTTCGTCGCGGGCTTCTTGTTCGGGTGATACGTGATCATCGTGCCGGTGCCACCGCTGATCGTGAAGCGACCGAGCTCGTTGCCGCGATTGTCGTAGTAGACGAAGTCGCCGTCGGGTTTGCCGTCGGTGTACGTGCCCGAGAACGTCAGCTTGTTCTCGGTCCACTCGAACCATGCGCCGGTCTTCTTGCCGTCGGCGAAGTCGCCTTCGCGCTC
>DASXEF010000278.1:0-4063 GCA_036490255.1 Kofleriaceae bacterium | reverse complement strand
CAAGCAGAAGATGTGGCCCGAGCTGCTCGATATCGTCGACAAGCGCGCGTTGCTCGCGAGCACGGCCGCCGACCGCGCCGATCTGGCGTTCCGCGCCGGCAAGCTCGTCGAAGTCGAGCTGTCGGATCCCGATGCCGCGATCCCGCGGTACGGCGCGGTGCTCGGCATGGTCGCCACCCACGCCGCCGCGCGCGAGGCCCTCGAACAGCTGATGCAACGCGACGAGCACGTCGCCGCGGCGACGCCGATCTTGGAGCGCGTGTATCGCGCCGAGCGCGAAGCGCCGGGCCTCGTTCGCGTCTACGAGCGCCGGCTCGCGACGACCGATCGCGATCCCGCGTCGCGTCGCGCCGATTGGCAGGCACTCGCCGATACGCGCGAGCAGCTCGCGAACCAGCCCGCGCAGGCATTCGTCGTGTGGGGCCGCGCGCTCGCGGATGACCCGGACGATGCGGATCTGCTGCAGCCGTTGATGCGGCTCGCCGAATCGCAGGGCCTGTGGCGCGATCTCGCGGCACTGCTCGACGAGCGGCTCGCCGATTCGCGGCCGCTGCCGCCCGACGTCGACGAGGCGTACGCGATGCGGCTCGGCGCGATCGCCGAGGAGCGCTTGAACGATCTCGATCGCGCCGCGCGCGCGTTCGATCGCGCGACGAACGGCCCCGAGCCGCGCGCCGCGTTGGCCGCGCTCGAGCGCGTGCTCGCGAAGGCGAACAAGCACGCCGAGCTCGCCGGCGTGCTGCGCCGCCAAGCGGAAGCTGCCGACGGCGACATGCAGGCGGCCGATTACCGCTATCGCGAAGGCGATCTGCAGGAGACCGCGTTGCGCTCGCCGGTCGCGGCGATCGCCGCATACCGCGACGTCCTCGGCATGGTGCCGGCGCACGCGCAGGCTCGCGCCGCGCTCGAGCGCATGCTCGATTCGGCTCGCGACCAGCGCCACGACATCGTCGACATTCTCGAGCCGCTGTTCGAAGCCGACGGCGATGCCGCTCGGCTCGTGCACGTGCTCGAAGCGCGGCTCTCGATCACGGTCGACTCGATCGATCGCGCCGCGATCCTGCAGCGGCTCGTCGAGCTGCACGAGATCAAGCTCGCCGATCGCAACCGCGCGCTCGACGCGTCGTTGCGCTGGCTTGCCGCCGACGCCGAATCGCAACAAGCGCTCGCCGAGGTCGATCGCCTGGCCGGCGTGCTCGGCGTGTGGCGCGAAGTCGCCGATCGGCTCGCGCAGATCGTGCGCTCGCCCGATCTGCTCGACCGCTCGCCCGACGTTCAGGTCGCACTGCTCGTGTTCCTCGGCAAGATCCAGCGCGAGCGGTTGGGCCAGAACACCGACGCGATCGCGACGTATCGCGCCGCGCTCGAGCTCGAGCCCGATTCGCTCGTCGCACTCGATCCGTTGATCGCGATCCTGCGCCAGCACGGCGACTGGCGCGCGCTCGCCGAAGCGCTGCGCAAGCGCGGCAAGATCGCGCACGAGCCGGGCGAGCGGCGTGCCGCGTTCGCCGAAGTCGCCGAGCTCGCCGAGCGCGGTGGCGATCGCAACGGCGCGCTCGCCGCGTGGCGCGAGATCGCCGCCGACGACGAGACCGATCGCGACGCGCTGGAGCAGCTCGCGCGGATCTATCGCGCGTCGCCCGACGATCACAACGCGCTCGTCGATACGCTGCAACGCGCGGCGCGCTTCGCCGGCTCGCCCGACGACGAAAAGCCGCTGCGCATCGAGATCGCACAGCTCGAAACCGAGGGGCCGCGCGCGGTCGGCGCGTGGCAAGCGGTCGTCGATCTCGATCCCGAGGATCTCGCCGCGCTCGGCCAGCTCGAAGCCGCGCACGCGCGCGCCGGTGACTGGATCGCGGTCGGCGATATCCAGACGCGGCGGCTAGATCTCGCGAAGACCACGCAGGAACGCGTCGGCATCTACGCCGAGATGGCGCGGCTCGCCGAAGCGCGCCGCCACTCCGTCGACGATGCAATCACCGCGTGGTACTCGGCGCTCGATTGCGACAACACGTATCAGCGCGGCTACGACGAGCTCGAGCGCTTGCTCGCGGCCGCGAGCCGATGGCACGACCTCGTCGAATTGCTCGAGCGTCGTGCCGAGCTGTACGCGTCGCTCGGCGACGGCCCGCAAGAGCTCGGCACGTTGGCGCGTGCGGCCGACGTCTGGGAGAGCAAGCTCGACAACCCCGACGCCGCCGGCGAAGTGCTCGAGAAGATCCTGGCGCGCGAGCCCGGCTCGGTCGCGGCGCTGACGCGGCTGTCGAAGATCTACGAGCGCTCCGGCGATTGGGAGAAGTGCAAGGCGACGCTCGAACAGGCGCTGCAGCTGCAGCCGCAGGGCCGCGATGCCGCGGATCTGTTCTATCGCCTCGGCGAGGTCGCGCGCGTCGGCGATTCCGACGAAGACACCGCGATCCAGCACTTCCAACAGGCGCTGCGTTACGACGCGACGCACGGGCCGTCGATCGCCGCGCTCGAGAAGCTCGCGCGCGAACGCCGCGACGGCGTCTTGCTCGCCGACATGCTGCAACGCCGGTTGCAAACGACGTTGCCGGGCGAGCGGCTCCCGTTGCTCGTCGAGATCGCCGAGCTCGAGCGCAAAGCGGGCAACAACGACAAGGCGCTCGTGGCGCTCGCGCAGGCCGCGAACTCCGCGCCCGACGACGTGCGCGTGCTCGCGCCGCTCGCCGATATGTTCTTCGCCGCCGGCCGGCTCGACGAGGCCGCGCCGATTTACGATCAGCTGGCCACCGACGCGAAAGCCGCGCGGCGCATGAAAGATGTCGCGAAGTTCCGCCAGCGCCAAGGCGGCATCCTCGAAGCCCGCGGCGATCGACCCGGCGCGCTCGCCGCATACGAAGAGGCGTTGCGCGTGAACCCGACCGACGTCGTCACGATGACCGGGCTCGGCCGGCTCTACTTCTCGAGCGGCGACTGGGAAAAAGCTCGCAAGATTTACCAATCGCTCGTGCTGCAGAACATCGATGCCGAGCTCGGCGTGACGAAGGGCGAAGTGTACTGGGCGCTCGGCAAGATCCACATCGAGCTGGGCCAGGCTCCGAAGGCCAAGAGCATGTTCCAGCGCGGGCTCGAGATCGAGCCGAGCAATCAGAAGCTCAAAGAAGCGCTGACCCAGCTCACCTAGAGCGCGCGAGGCGAGACCAGCGATGCGGAGCGCATTGCGGCGCGCGGAAGCGCAGCGAGTCCCGAGCTTGCCGCCCGGGTCGAGCGAGAACGTCGCAAGGCGGCCACATCGCGATGGTCGCAGCCCGTGATGGTTATGAGATGCGCTCTAGTCGTGGACGTTGGCGGCGACAGCGACGCGGCCCCATACGTGCGCGCGACCATCACGCGTGCGCGTTCGCATGGCTGTCGCCGCCAACGTCCACGACTCCTTCACGGTCGTAACTGGCGCGCGGTTGCGGTTGGCAAGAGCGGTTGCGCGACGACCGCGATCTTGCCCGAGAAGAACAACCACGACGGTCGGTACCGCAGCTTGTACGAAACCCCCGCCACGAACACGAGGTCGATCGAGCCGCGACACGTCTTGCCGGGGAAGATGTACGGAAACCACGCTTCGACGACGTGACGTCCCGCCGAGAGCGTGAACGCGTGCTTGCCCCAGCTTCGCTTCTCGACGAATCCGTCGATCGCGACTCGTGGATGGACGAGCAGTAGCATCCACATCAGCGGGAAGAACCCGAGGTCGATCTCGACCTGACACGTCCGCGCGGTATTCACGTAGCTCACCGGCCGCCCAGCCATTTCGGCATCGTCTGACGCCACGTCTCCGTCGCGGCGCCGCCGAGCCAGCCGACGCCACCGCCGAGGCCAGCGCCGACGCCGGCGCCCGCTGCAGCGCCGCCGAACGCGCCGGCCACCGAGCCCGGGCCCGGGAAGACCGCGGTTCCACCGACGGCACCGCCGACGCCACCGGCGACCGCGCCGACGCCGCCACCGATCAGCGCGCCGGCGTTACCCGCGCGATTTCCGGCATCGACGATCGCGCCGAGGTCACCGCCGTTGACGTTGTCGAGCGCGAGCAGATCGATCGTTT
>DASXEF010000273.1:0-1883 GCA_036490255.1 Kofleriaceae bacterium | reverse complement strand
CGCGTTCGACTCGGCCTGTCGTACGGCACCAACGTGCAGGACGTGCGCAACACCGGCGCGCCCGAGGTCGGCATCGGCATCGGTTTGGGCTCGCGCGTCGAGCTCGGCATCGATGCGATCGTGATCGCGTACGCCGTGATTCCGACGCTGCGCGTGCGCCTCGTCGGCGATCGACTGTCGCTGCACGTGCTCGCCGCGGCGCCGCTCGCGTTCGAGACCTCGAGCATGATGACCGAGCACTTCATCGCAGGCGCCGGCGGCCTTGGCATCCGCTTCCGCGCGACGCCGTCGATCGGCTTGCACCTCGAAGGCTACGCGAGCTACGCGGGCAGCAGCCGCGGCACGACGTTCCCGGCATTCATCGGAGGCGACGTATGGTTCTGAGGCTCGCCTTGTTCACGGTCTTGTTGGCGGCGTGCAGCCAGTCGCTGTTCGATCAACATCCGGGCTCGACCGGCGGCGGCGGCGACGACGATGGCAGTGGCTCGGGCTCCGGCTCGGGTTTGTCGTCGTGCCCGGCGCCGTGTCTCGCCGACGGTGGCAACGACTTCGGCATGTCCGGCAAAGGCTTTCGCTACCTCGAGGACACGCGCGATCGCAAGTGGACCGCGATGACGATGTCGGGCGCCGGCGAGGTCGGCACGATGGACTCGATGAACAAGATCGATTCGTGCACCGACGATTCGAGCGCGCCGGCGTGCGCGCAGCTGCCCGACGCACTGCTGGTCTCGTCGTCGAGCTCGACATCCGTCGCCGATCCGGCGATCGAATGGACGGCGACGTCGAATCAGAGCGTCGCGATCGAGCTCGGCGCGTTCGTGCCCTCCGGCGGCTCGCCGCAGAACATCTTGCTCTATCGCAACGCGCGCGAAGACGCCCTCGTCACGATCGAAGCGATGCCGGGCACGCGCGCCGACGGCTCGATCGTGCTCGACGCGCTCGCCGGCGATCGCTTCCTCGTCGCGGTCGCGCCGGTCGCCGCCGGCACCGCCGACGTCGGCTTGCAGTTCTTCGCGAGTCAGGGCGCCGGCACGTTCCCGCAGCAGTGCCAGCTCGCATTGCAGCTGAACTCGGCGAGCGGCAACAACACGCCGAACGCGTGCGGCACGCAGTTCACGGGCATGGTCAACGATCAGGACGAGAACGCGACACCCGGGCCGATCACGCTCGGCGCCGGCCCGTTTCCCGAGCTCGGCTCGGCGGCGACGTTCACCGCCGATCACTTCATGGTCGGCGCCGACATCATCGATCGCAGCGCGGATACGACCACGCAGTTCTGGCTGCAGCAGGGCACGATCCCGGATACCTACGGCTCGTGGGTGTTCTCCGACGAAGATCTCAACAACGGCGGCGGCGTCGGCTTCGACATCTACGAGAACGAGGCCAACACGGGGCTCGCGATGGACGTCGCCACCTGCACCGATCCGAACTCGAACCCGCTCGGCTTCGCGGTCGCGACCGGCACCTATCCGATGGACAACGCGTGGCACTTCATTCGCGCGGTGCACTCCAACGGCATGCTGAACGTGTGCATCGACGGCAAGATGGTGTCGAGCGTCGCGGTGCCGATGGGCGGGCTGCGGACGACGTTCCCGCCGTATGACGGGCAGAACGGCCAGTGGCTGCCGCTCGGCGCGTTCATGAACGGCTCGATCGACGACATTCGCTCGTTCAAGACCGCGCTGCCCTGCGGTAGCTGAACCCGCTGGAGCTCTTCGCCGAGATTCGCGTGTTCGAAGCGCGCGATCGCTGCGTGCGACTCGGCTCGGGTCGAGGTTGAAGAATTTCTCGCGTCGCACTGACTGGCGAATCGGAACCGGTAGCAGGAGCGGGAACGGCAGCAGGAACCGGAACGGCAGCAGGAACCGGAACGGCAGCTGGAG
>DASXEF010000265.1:0-7201 GCA_036490255.1 Kofleriaceae bacterium | reverse complement strand
GGTCGGCGAAGCGATCGCCGGCGCGCCGACGATCCGCGCCAAGCTCGAGACGCTGGTCCGCGCGGTGGCCGCGTGGTCGCAACAGCGCGCGGGCAGGGCGCGGCTGATGATCCGCGAGCTGCTCGACAACGTCGATCGCGTCGAGCGCGCGCGCACGTTGCCGCTCGCCGGCTTTGTCGATGCGTGCGTCTCCCTCGTCGAGGCCGGGCAGATGGAAGGCACCGTTCGTCACGCCGATCCGCTCGTCGTGCTCGCGCAGGTGTTCGGCGCGCTCGCGTACGCGCAGCTCGCACGGCCGACGTTCGCGAAGATCGCGGCGGGTAAAGTCAGCGGGCCACGCGGCAAGTCGCCGGTCGCCGACGAGCGGCGATGGATGAGCGCGGTCGTCGTCGACGTCGAACGCATGTTGTTCGCGGAGGTGTAGGCTTTGCGCATGGCGCAACCGAACCCGGCCCCGACCGCGACCGAAGCCGACCGCATCCATCGGATCTTCAGCGCGCAGCAAGCGAACCGCGCGGCGGTGAAGCGCACGACCGGCGTGCAGCGCGCCGGCAAGCTCGCGAAGCTGCGCGACGCGATCAAGGCGCGCGAGCCGGCGATTCGCAAGGCGATGTTCGACGACTTCCGCAAGTCCGCGACCGAAGTCGACATCACCGAGATCTACGCCTCGCTCGTCGAGCTCAAGGACGCGATCCACAACGTCGCCGGCTGGATGCGGCCCAAGCGCGTGCCGACGCCGCTGTCGCTCGCCGGCACGAAGAGCGCGATCTACTACGAGCCCAAAGGCGTCGTGTTGATCATCGGGCCGTGGAACTACCCGTTCCAGCTGTGCATCGCGCCGCTCGTCGCCGCCGTGGCGGCCGGCAACTGCGCGATCGTCAAGCCGTCGGAGCTGACGCCGCACACGTCGCACTTGCTCGCGGAGCTTGTCGCCGACGTGTTCGACGAGGCCGAGGTCGCCGTCGTCGAAGGCGGCATCCCGGAATCGACCGCGCTGCTCGCGCTGCCGTTCGATCACTTCTTCTTCACCGGCAGCACGAAGGTCGGCAAGATCGTGGCAGAAGCGGCGGCGAAGCACCTCGCGTCGACCACGCTCGAGCTCGGTGGCAAATCGCCGTGCATCGTCGACGATTCGGCCGATCTGCATCTGGCGGCGCGGCGCATCGCATGGGGCAAGTTCGTCAACGCGGGGCAAACCTGCATCGCGCCCGACTACATCATGGTGTCGGAGAAAAACCGCGACGCGCTCGTCGACGAGCTCGGCCGCGCGATCGGCGAGCTCTACGGCGCATCCGACGACGCGCGCAAACAATCGCCTGATCTGTGCCGCGTGATCGACGATCGCAACTTCGCGCGCCTCAACCGGATGCTCGACGACACCGTCGCGAAGGGCGCGAAGGTCGCCGTCGGCGGCCAGCGCGATGCCGCCGAGCGCTACATCGCGCCGACCGTGCTCACCGACGTCGCGGCAGATACCGCGGTGATGGCGGAAGAAATCTTCGGCCCGATCTTGCCGGTGCTGACGTTCAAGCAACTCGACGAAGTGCCCGCGTTCGTCACCGCGCGTGACAAGCCGCTCGCGCTCTACATATTCGGCGAGAATCGCGCGGCGATCGACTCGGTCATCGACGGCACGACGGCCGGCGGCACGTGCGTCAACAACACCGTCATTCACTTCGCGAACTCGAACCTACCGTTCGGCGGCGTCGGGCCGAGCGGCTCCGGTAACTACCACGGCATGTTCGGCTTCAAGGCGTTCTCGCACGAGCGCGCGGTGCTGCGGCAGGGCCGCATCGACATGCTCAAGACGGTCTACCCGCCGTACGGGCCGAAGGTCACGAAGATGCTGAAGTGGATGTTCAAGCTGTTTGCTTAGAGCTGATTCTTCACGCCGAGCGTTGCGTTGAGCCCGCGCGCGAGCTCGAGCGACTCGGCGTGCGTCAGGTTCGCTTCGGGGTGCGCCATCCGATACTTGTACGGCGGCATGTCGCCGGTAACGATCGACGTGCCGGATTGGGCGGCGGTGTCGTGCGGGTGATTCCACTCTGAAAAGTTCAGCGTCTCGCGCGCATTCGCGACGTCGAGCTCGACGACCCACGAGAACGGCGCGACGTTCGCGTACCACGGCCACGTCGTCTCGTTGCTGTGGCAGTTGAAGCACGCGCGCACCGCGAGCTCGCGCACGCGCGGCGAGCTCCAGTGCGGCTCTTCGGTCATCGGCGGATTTTCGTGCGTGCGGCCGTAGGGAACGACTTGCATCAAACCGAACAGGACGACGAGGCAACCGAGGCCGATCCCGATGCGCTTGAGCCAGCGAAACATGGTGAAGCTTTGATACAGGACCGAGGGCGCGAGGCGCAGGTCAAGATGACGCAGGACGAAGCCCGCGTTTTTTCAATCGGTTCCGAGATCGCTTGCTGAATGGACGTCGCGACGGTGCCAACTCAAGTCAGTGACGTCTGGGGTAGCCGGAACGAAGCTTGCTGACAGGTGGCAGTGTGTGGGCTAGCGTCCGGCCGATGTTCCGACCGCTCGTCTTCGTGATCGCCGGCTCGGGCTGCGCGATGGCCGGCCTCGCGGATAACAACAACAACCTCGACGGCCAGCAGACCGATGCGGGCGTGCAGATGGATGCGCCCGATCACGGGTCGGGTTCGGGATCCGGATCGGGCTCCGGCTCTGGCTCGGGCTCAGGCTCCAACACACCGCCGGGCAACTGCTCGGCGCCGGCGACCGGGACGATCGCGACGTGGGACGTCAGCGGCGGCACCGGATCGCAAACCTCGAATTCGGGCACGACCAAGACGGGCGCGTCGGTCGGCGATCTCACGCGTTCACTCGATCTGATGGCGACCACCGGCGCCGGCTCGATCAACTCGAGCAACTGGTCGACGCTGACGTCGATGCCGTCGTCGTCGAGCTACTACACGATGACGATCACGCCGCCGTCGGGCTGCACGGTGACCATCACCGGCGCGTCGATCACGACGAAGGCGAGTGGCACCGGGCCGGCGAAGTCGGCGATCGCGACGAGCGCCGACGGCTACTCGAACGCTTCGACGGTCACGGTCAGCAGCACCACCGACACGACGAGCACGCCGAGCCTGTCGGTCAGCGACGCGAGTGGCACCGTCACGCTCCGCGTGTTCGGTTGGGACGCGTCGAGCAGTAACGGCACGTACCGGATCGAAGATCAGCTCACGCTCACGGGATCGTTTCAGTAAGCGCGTCGCGCTGAGCGTCGTCGGGCATCGGGCCGAAGCCAGCGCGTGCGTTGTCGGCGGCGTGCTCGGGATTCGCCGTCGCCGGGATCGCGCACGTCACGGCCGGATGGCCGATCACGAACTTGAGGAACAGCTGCGCCCAGCTCGTGCACTCGAGCTCGCGCGCGATCGCCGGTAGCGCGTGGCCGCGGACGCGCGCGAACAACGCGCCGGTCTCGAGCGGCGTCATCACGAGCACGGCGGTGCCGGTGTCGCGCGCGGCCGGCAAGATCCGCGCTTCGGCGACGCGATCGACGATGCTGTACGGGATCTGGATGAAGTCGAGCTGCTCGCTGCGCATCAGCGTCTCGATCGCGCCGAGCTGGTCGTGCTGATAGTGGGTCACGCCGATGTAGCGCACCGTGCCGGCGGCTTTCATCTCGCGCAGCACCGGCAGGTGGGTCGCGCAATCGAGCAGGTTGTGCACCTGCATGAGGTCGATCACGGGCGCGCGCATGCGTTCGAACGATCGCTGCATCTGATCGATGCCGGCGCGCTTGCCGGTCGTCCACACCTTGGTCGCGAGAAACGGCGCCGGACCGGCGACGCGTGCGAGCTCGTCGCCGACGACCGCTTCGCTGCGGCCGTACATCGGCGACGAATCGATCACGCGCGTGCCCGCGGCGAACAGCGTGCGCAGCACGGCGTCGAGCGGATCGCGCTCGGCACGCGACGCGCCGACGTCGAACGTCGCCCACGTTCCCATGCCGATCACCGGCAGCTGCTCGCCGCTGCGCGGGATCGCGCGCGCGAGCATCACCAGCGCTCGCCGAACGGCCGCACGATCTGCTCGAACGTCCACGCCGAGCGCGGTTGCTTCGCGAGCGCGACCGCGGCGGCGGCGATGTCGTCGGGCTTGATGAAGAACTCGGCGGGCTTGTCGGTGAAGCGTGCGCGCGTGCGCGGCAGATCGACCACCGCGTCGATCACGAGCAACGCGACGTGGACGCCGGCCGGCGCGAATTCGCGCGCGAGCGCTTCGGCGAGCGAGCGCTGTGCAGCTTTCGCCGGCGCGAACGCGCTGGTCATCGCGCCGCCGCGCAGCGACGCGGTCGCGCCGATGAAGATCAACGTGCCCTTGCCGGCGCGCTTCATCGCGGGCACGACCTGTTTCGCGACACAGAACGCACCGAGCGCGTTGACGCGCCACGACGCTTCGAAGTCCCCGACCTTCGTGGTCTCGAAGCCGGTGAAGACGCCGGTGCCGGCGTTGTAGATCACGACATCGGGCGCTAGATCCGCGAACGCGGTCTCGACCGAGGTCGGATCGCCGACGTCGCATGCGATCGCACGCGCCGACGTCAGCGAGCGCGCGAGCTCGCTGCCGAAATCGGTCGAGCGCGCGAGCAACGCGAGCGAGTAGCCTTCGCGATCGAACGCGCGCGCGAAGGCCGCGCCGTTCCCCGGGCCGACGCCGACGACTGCACACGATGGCTGTGTCATTCGCGGACCTTAGCGCGGCCGATCGAGCGCGCCCGCACATCGCTCTAGCAATCCGCGGTTGGCGCACGAGAAATTGCCGTGCGCGCGAGGACAGCGTGCGCTGCGAGCACGGTAGGCGACGTGCGTTCGCGCGCTTGGACATTTCTTGACCTGCGCGGGTTTTTGCACTGCCGCACACCGTGCCGATTGCCGTCACTCAAATCGACCGTGCATCCCGCACGGCGAACGTCGCGCTGCAGGGAGATCTCATCATCCCGACGGCACAGGCGACGCTCGGCCAGCTGCGCGGGCTCGCACGACGGCGCGATCTGCGCGGCTTCGTGCTCGATTTCACGGCCGCCGGCCGGGTCGATACCAGCGGCGTCGCGGTGGTTTCGATCGTCCAGCGCCAGATGGCGAAGGCGGGCAAGACGCTCGAGCTCGCGAACCTCGGCGACAAACACCGCGCGGCGTTCGAGCTGATCGAGCAAGCGAAGGCCGATTCCGATGCGAAGGCGGAGATCGACGATACGCCACTCGGGTTCGTCGAGAAGGTCGGCATCGCCGCGCTCGGCTACTGGCAGGCCGCGCGCGAGCTCGTGGCGCTGATCCGCGACATCTGCAGCCAGGCGTGGAGCGTCATCCGGCGCAAGAAGGCGCTGCCGAAGGGCGCGCTCGGCGAGCAGATCGTTCGCATGGGCACCGACGCGCTGCCGATCGTCGCGCTGCTCGGCGGCTTGCTCGGCACCACGCTCGCGTTTCAAGGCGTCGTGCTGCTGCATCGCTTCGGCGCCGGCCAGTACGTCGCCGACATGATCGGGTTGTCGATGATTCGCGAGTTCGGCCCGATGATGACCGCGATCATCATCACCGGCCGCACCGGTGCGGCGATCGCCGCAGAGCTCGGCACGATGCGCGTCGGCTCCGAGATCGACGCGCTCGAAGCGATGGGCGTATCGCCGACGCGCTTTCTGTTGTTGCCGCGGCTCGCCGCGCTGACCTTCGTGCAGCCGGCGTTGTCGTTGATCTCGATGTTCGTCGGCATCGCCGGCGGCATGTTGATCACCGCGCTCGTCATTCACGTGCCGGCCGCCGTGTTCTGGGATCGGATCGTCGAGCGCTGCGATCTGATGGACTTCGTCCACGGCCTCGGCAAGAGCGTGCTGTTCGCCTGGATCATCGGGCTCGCCGGCAGCCACCTCGGCATGCGCACGACCGCCGATGCGACGAGCGTCGGCTCGGCGACCACGCGCACGGTCGTCGTCAGCATCTTCTTCATCATCATGGTCGATGCCGTGATCGCGACGCTCGCGTCGCTGGGGACGACGTGATGCCGGGCGACCTGCTGTTGCAGTGCACGGAGGTGAGCGTCGGCTACGACGACAAAGCCGTGCTCGAGCACGTCGATCTCGAGATCCGCCGCGGCGAGATCGTGACGCTGCTCGGCGGCTCGGGCTGCGGCAAGAGCACGCTGCTGCGCGCGATCACGGGTCTGCTCCAGCCGATGTCGGGCACCGTGACGCTGCTCGGCGAAGATCTTTACGCGACCACCGACGACGGTCGCCGCCAGCTGCTGCGCCGCACCGGCATGGCGTTCCAGCAAGACGCGTTGTTCTCCGGAATCTCGATCGCCGACAACGTCGCGCTGCCGCTGCGCGAGCTGACCAAGCTGCCCGATTCGCTGATCTGCGAGATGGCGAGCATCAAGCTCGCGCTGGTCGGCCTCGCCGGGTTCGAGCACAGATTGCCGGCGAGCCTGTCGGGCGGCCAACGCAAACGCGCCGCGCTCGCGCGCGCTTCGATCTTGGATCCCGAGATCATCTTCGCCGACGAGCCGTCGGCGGGGCTCGATCCGATCGTCGCCGCCGAGCTCGACGACACGCTGCGACGGTTTCGCGACGCGCTCGGTGTCACCGTCGTCGTGGTCACGCACGAGCTCGCGAGTATTCGCGCGATCGCCGACCGCGCGATCATGTTCGGCAACGGCAAGGTGATGGCGGTCGGGACCGTCGACGAGCTCGAACAATCCGAAGACGAGGGCGTCTACAACTTCTTTCATGCGAGGGCCTCGTGACCACCAAGAAGACACATGTCCGCGTCGGCATCTTCGTCATCGGCGCGCTCGCGCTCGGCGCGTTCGTGCTGCTCGCATTCGGCGGCATGCGGTTCTTCGAGCACCGCGATCACTACGCGGTCGAGTTTCACGACAGCGTGCTCGGGCTCGAATCCGGCGCGACCGTGTCGTTCGACGGGCTCGAGGTCGGTCGCGTCGACAGCATCGAGGTGTCGCCGACCGATCTGTCGGCGGTGCGCGTCGAGTTCTCGGTCAAGCGCGACACGCCCGTGCACACGGACACGATCGCGTTCATCAGCATGGCCGGGCTGACCGGGCTCAAGACGATCGATCTCAAAGGCGGCTCGCTCGCGACGCCGCTGATGAAGCGCGGCGGCGTGCTGCAATCGGGGCAGGGCACGCTCGACAAGATCGAGGCACACGCCGAGGAGCTGGTCGACGA
>DASXEF010000260.1:0-2675 GCA_036490255.1 Kofleriaceae bacterium | reverse complement strand
CGAGCGTCGGGTTGATCACGACGTCGCGCTGGATCGATCCGTCGCCTTGGCGCGCGAAATAGAACTCGTACTCGGCCCACAAGTTCGCGGCGACGCGCAACGCACCGAAGCGGCGCTGCAACAGCACTTTGCCTTCGAACTCGAGCTCGTGCTCGTTCTCGCTGAGCTCGCCGTAGACGCCGACGTCGATCGGCCACAGGCCCGGATCGGCGAGCGTGTAGCGAATGCGCTGCTTGGAGCCGTTGCCTTCCGGCATGATCGCCTGCGACTGCGGCTCGATCACGTTGCCGTTCACCGTCGGCACGAACGTCAGATAGAGCGCGAGCTCGAGCCGCGGCGCGACGCCGATCTCGAACTCGGTCAAGAACTGCGACGCGAGGTACGCCGCGTTGCCGTTGGTTCCCGGAGCCGTCGACGCGGTCGTGCTGACCGCGTTGAGCGGCACGAGATCGACCGTCTGCTCGAACTCGACCTGGCCGGGCGCGAGCGTATCGGTCGTATACGTGAAGGGCAGCGCGCGCGGGTTCGCGTGCGCGACGCCCGCCATGACGGCGAGCGCCAGCATCGTCTTCTTCATCTGGATCTTTCTAGAAGCTCGACAGCTGGAGCTTCGGCGAGCAGATGTAATCGTTGCTCGCGCACATCACGTGGCAGTTGTTGCAGCCGTTGGGATCGCCGCCGTAGGTATCGCCGAGCGGCGGGCCGAGTCCACGCCACGTGATCAGGACGGGGTTTTCGCTGAGCTCGAAGTATTCCCAGTCGAGCGAGCCGGTCGGGTTGAAGTTGCCGCCGCGCTTGACGCTCGCGAAGATCTTTCCGTCTTCACGAACCTCGACGATGATCGTGCCGATCGGAAACTGCGTCGAGCCGGGCGGCGGCAGCATGTTGATGTATTGCGTGCGTGAACCCGCGACGCCGGTCGGCAGCGAGCCGTCGTCGGCGAGCGTGTCCGTGTACGACATCCAGGTGCGAAACGGCGCGAACGCCGGATTGAACGCGATGAACGTGTTCGGCGCGTCGGCGGTGCTCTCGCTGTGCTTTGCACAGCCGGCGACCGCAACCGCGAGCACGAGCGCGAAGCTTATGGCGCCCCTCATCAATCCTCGACGAACTGCGGGAAGCCGAGCATCGTCGCGGCCATGTTCATCTCGAATACGACCGAGCCCGACGTCGTGGGATCGACAGCTTGATGCACCGATTCCCACAACATGCCGAACTGCGACTGCAGATCGGCCTGCGACGGATCATCCGAGCTCCAATCGCTCGGCACGGCCGGCAGCGCGTTGCCCGGATCGGCCATGTACAGCGTGCTGAGCGTGCCGAAACCCGATTGGATCATCGAGTCGACGGCATCGCCGCCGGAGTGCGACGCGATCCACGGCTGGAAGTAGTCGTAGATCTTCGTCGTGCCGTCGAGGTTGTTGCGCAGGTCGAACAGCGTGGTCTGCGCGTAGCGCGACTCTTCTTCGCCGGTCGCCGCGAGGTTCACCTTCTCGGCCTGCTCGTTCATCAAGCCGACGAGGCCTTGATACGCGGCGCCGACGTCGATCACGGTCGGCGTCCACTGATCGTGGAGCGACTGCGCGTCGTCGATCAGCTTCTGGCAGAGCTTGCTCTGGAAGTCCATCGCTTCGGCGTCGGTGGTCGGGAAGCTCGCCGCGACGTAGCCCGGCAGCGTGCTCTCGAAGTCGATCACCTTCTGCGGGATCACGTTCGCGTAGAGGATGCGCTCGATCGCGTGCATGCCGGTGACGCCGACGTCGTCGAACAAGTACGAGTCGCCGGCCGAGCCGAGCTCGGTCAGGAAGTCGTCGTAGCGATTGTCCATCGACTGGTCGAACTCCGGAAAGATCGGCGCGGTCGCGCCTTCGACGTGCTCGTACGCGGTGCGCGTCTGGAGCCACGCGGTCTGCATCGCGGAGATCGCGGCGGCATCGGCCGTCGCATCCCACGCGTGCGTCGGCGCCGCGGCTTGTAGCGCCTTCGCGCCGGTGACGAGGTTCGCGAGATCGCTATCGATCGAGTCGTGCATTTCGTTCACGACGTCGGTTTGATAATCGGGCGGGCTGCTGCTGCATGCAGCAATGAGGACGAGAGCCAGAGCGTACTTGGTCATAAAGCTCCTACGAAATCGAGCAACAGTTGCTGGTTCGCCGGCGAGAGCGCGCTGAATGCGGCTGCGGCGTTCGCGGCCTCGCCAGCGTGGGCGAGGATCGCGTCTTCGATGGTCGCGGCGCGACCGTCGTGCATGAACTCTTTGGCGAAGCGCTCGCCGATCAGCGGCGCCGTGCGCCATTGCGCCGATGTCGCGCCGCCGTCGACCATGCCGTCGGCGAGCGCGTTACCCATATCGTGCAACAGCAGATCGGAATAGATCGGCGCGGAGATCCCGGCGAGCTGCGGGATCGGATAGTCGCTGCGCGTCTGCATCGTCGGCACGTGACACGCCGAGCACGCGAGCTGATCGAACAGCTTCTCGCCTTGTGGCGTGAGCTTGACGCGCTCCGGGATCGCGATGCGGCGCACGTAGAACGCGATCTCGTTGACGTGATCGATATCGAGATCGACACCGGGCTTGAGATCGTCGGTGAGGTTGTCGGGATTCGGCAGCTCGGTCGGCCGCATCGGCGTGGTCAGGCCCATGTCGCCTTGAAACGCATCTGCGACAAAATCGT
>DASXEF010000242.1:0-12891 GCA_036490255.1 Kofleriaceae bacterium | reverse complement strand
TGCGCGCGTCGGCGGTCGTCACGATCGTGATCCCGCTGTCGCTCGCGGCGTCGTTCATCTATCTGCACGCGCGCGGGATGAGCGCGAACCTCCTGTCGATGGGCGCGGTCGACTTCGGCATCATCGTCGACGGCGCCGTGATCCTCGTCGAGCACGTGTTCGAGCACGTCGCCGGACCCGAGTACGACAAGCTCACCGAGCGCGAGCGCATCGACAAGATCTTCGCGACCGCCCGTCAGGTCGCGCGACCGACGCTGTTCTCGCTGCTCATCATCATCGCCGCGTACCTGCCGATCTTCTCGCTCCAGCGCGTCGAGGGCCGGATCTTCGCGCCGATGGCGCACACCGTCGCGAGCGCGCTGGTCGGCGCGATGCTCGTCAGCTTCACGCTCGTGCCCGTGCTGTGCTTCTTCGCGCTGCGCCGCCACAAGGCCGTGCGGATCTCGCCGGTGCTCAAGGCCGCGCGCCGCGCGCACGACCCGGTGTTGTTGACGGCGATGCGCAACCCGCTCGCCGTCCTGATCGTCACCGCGGGCCTGTTGATCGGCGGCGCGCTGCTGATCCCGCGGCTCGGCAGCGAGTTCTTGCCCGAGCTCAACGAAGGCTCGATCTACGTCACGTTCACGTTGCCGCCGACCGCGTCGCTCGACGAGGGCCGCAAGCTGACGCCGAAGATCCTGTCGGAGCTGCGCAAGAACGTTCCGGAAGTCACCGAGATCCTGTCGCAGCTCGGCCGGCCCGAGGATGGCACCGACGCCAAGCTGTTCAACAACCTCGAGGTGTTCATCCTGCTCAAGCCGATGAAGGAGTGGCGCAAGGACATCCACACGCTCGACGACATGATCGCGATCATGACCGAGAACCTCAAAGAGATTCCCGGCATCGAATACAACTTCAGCCAGCCGATCAAAGACAACGTCAACGAGAACATCAGCGGCCAGCAGGGCCAGGTCGCGGTGAAGATCTACGGCGACGACGTCGACACGCTGCGCGATCTCGCGAATCAGGTCGAGAACGTCGTCGAAAAAGTTCCCGGCGTCGCTGATCCGGGCATCGTCAAGGCGAACGAAGAGCCGAACATCTCGATCGCGCCGGATCGCAAGGCACTCGCGCGCTGGAACCTCGACCTCGGCAGCATGCAGACGTATATCGAGACCGCGCTATCGGGTCACGCCGCGAGCGAGTTCTGGGAAGGCGAGAAGCGCTTCGACGTGACCACGCGCTTCCCGCTCGCGTCGCGTCAGGATCTGCAATCGATCCGCGAGCTGCGCGTGCCGCTCGACGCCGGCGTCGTGGTGCCGCTGTCGGCGCTCGCGAAGGTCGGCATGGTCAAAGGTCCGGCCGCGATCACGCGCGACAACGGCAAGCGCTACATCGGCGTTCGCATGAACGTGCGCAACCGCGATCTCGGATCGCTGATCGCCGATTGCCAGAAGCAGGTCGACGAGAAGGTCAAGCTGCCGGTCGGCTACGAGATGACGTGGGGCGGCGAGTTCGAGAACCAGCAACGCGCGATGAAGCGACTCGCGCTCGTGTTGCCGCTCGCGCTCGTGCTCACGTTCTTCCTGTTGTTCTCGGCATTCGGCACGGTCTGGGACGCCGGGCTCATCATGGTGAACTTGCCGGTCGCGTTGCTCGGCGGGCTCGCCGGCCTCGCGTTCGCGGGCATGACGCTCAGCGTGTCGGCGGCCGTCGGCTTCATCGCCCTGCTCGGCCAGGCCGTGCTCAACGGCGTGCTCGTCGTCAGCGCGATCCGGGCGCGCCAGGAGCGCGGCCAAGACCTGTGGACCTCGACGATCGAAGGCACCCGCGAACGCTTGCGTGCGGTGCTGATGACCGCGCTGCTGGCGTCGCTCGGCCTGTTGCCTGCCGCGATGTCGCACGCGATCGGCAGTGAGACACAACGCCCCATCGCAGTCGTGGTAGTCAGTGGCACGATCTCGGCAGCGCTATTGACGCTAATCGTACTCCCGGTCAGCTACTACTGGGCTGGCATGATCCGCGAACGGATTTATCGGAAGCTCGGTCGAAACCTCGCGCCCCCGCTAAACGCCAACGCGTCTGCCGACGTCCACACCTAGGAGCTCGCAATGTCTCAAACCGACGAAGAGATGATTCCCCTCGATGAAATCCGGCGTCGTCACGTCACCAAAGTGCTCGAAGCGTGTGGTGGCAATCGGACGAACGCAGCGCAGGTGCTCAACATCGATCGCAAGACGCTCTATCGGAAGCTGCTCCGCTGGGGTCTCGCCTCGCGTCCGTAGTCACCAGCTGACGCTGCCGATCGTGACTAGATCAGCAGTCGGACACGTTCTGAAATACCCACTTAACCGCTAGAAACACGATTTGGCTTGCTACTTGTCGCAAGCCGACAGCCCCGGGCACACCAGGTCGAACGTGCCGGAGAGCTTCTCGTCAGCGGCGCCGAGCTTGCCCGCGAGATCGATCGTGCCCGCGATGTGGTGCGAGTCGAACTGCGTGATGTTGATCGTGCCGTTCGGCGCCGTCATCGACTGCTTGCCGAACGCGATCATCAGGTTCGCGTCGCCTTTGCCCTGCGTGAACGTATACGTCTTCGCCTTGAACGGCATGCCGTCTTGCTTGCCGCCGCCCGGCACCATCGAGAAGTGGATGTCGGAGCCGTTGCAGTTGATGACGAAGCCGTCGACTCCCATCATCGTCTTCTGCTCGTCCGCCGAGTACCAGTAGCTGATGTTCGTCGCAGAGCGGCCGCCCGGCGACGTCTGATCGGCGGTCACCGCACCACTCGCGGTGATGTGGCAGTTGCCGAGCTCCGCCTCGGTCAGCGCTTTTCGCTTCACCGGCGGCGGCGGCAAGTTCGACTTGTCGGTCTCGGTGACTTCGGACTTGTCGTCCTTCTTGCGGTTCTTGATGTAGTCGTCCTGTGCAGACGAGCCACAGGCGACGAGCACGACGATGGCAGCGAGCTTCTTCATTTGGCACCTCCGAGCACGTTGCGCGCGATCACGATGCGTTGGATCTGCGAGGTCCCCTCGTAGATCTGCAAGAGCTTCGCGTCGCGCATGAGCTTCTCGACCGGATATTCTTTGGTGTAGCCGTAGCCGCCGAACACTTGCACGGCGTTGGTCGCGGCGGCCATCGCGGCATCGGCGCCGTAGGCCTTCGCGTAGCTCGACACGATGCTCGACAGGTCGCCCTCGTCGACCATCCACGCGGCCTTGTGCGTGAGCAAGCGCGTCGCTTCGTACGAGATCGCCATCTCGGCGAGGATGAACTGGATCGCCTGGTGCTGCGCGATCGGCACGCCGAACGTCTTGCGCTCGAGCGAGTACGCGCGGCTCTCTTCGAGCGAGCGCCGGATCACGCCGGCCGCGGTCGCCGCGATCCACGGCCGCGACTTGTCGAACGTGCGCATCGCGATCTTGAAGCCGCCGTCTTCGGCCCCGACGAGCGCCGTCTTCGGCAGCTTGACGTCCTCGAAGATCACGTCGGTCGTGTTCGACGCGCGCTGGCCCATCTTGTTCTCTTTGCGGCCGGCCTTGACGCCCGGCGTGCTCGCATCGACGACGAAGCACGCGATGCCCTTGTGCTTCATCGCCGGATCGAACGTCGCGAACACGGTGTAGAACCCGGCGACGCCGCCGTTCGTGATCCAGCGCTTCTGGCCGTTCAGCACGTAGTCGTCGCCGTGCTTGGTCACGCGCGTGCGCATGCCGGCGACGTCGCTGCCGGCATCGGGCTCGCTGCAGCAGTACGCGCAGAACGACAGCTCGCGGGTCAGCCGCGACAAGTAGTCTTTTTTCTGCGCGTCGCTGCCGGCGATCACGAGCGGCGTCGCGCCGAGCGAGTTCGCGGCCATCGACGTGTTGATGCCCGAGCAGCCGAACGAGACCTCTTCTTGAACCAAGCAGTTGTCGAGGCAGCTGCCGCCGAGCCCGCCGTACGCGTCGGGGATCTCGACGTTCATCAGGCCGGTCTCCCACGCCTTCTTGAAGATCTCGCGCGGGAACTCGCCGGTCTCGTCGTAGTGCGCCGCTTTCGGGATGATTTCCTTGCGCGTGAAATCGCGCGCGGTCTGGGCGAGGGCTTGTTGTTCTTCGCTGAGGCGCAGGTCCATGACTGGCGCACTCTACCGCAAGTGATACGGTCGCCGCGTATGGCGGAACGCTTCGGCGACTGGCAGCTCGACGCGCTCGTCGCCGTCGGCGGCCTCGGCGAGGTCTGGCGCACGCGACCGCCGGCTCTGGCATTGAAGCGCCTGCACACGCATCTGGCGCGCAACGACGAAGCGCGCCGCCAGTTCGCGGTCGAGCAGCGGCTCGCGCTCGAGCTGCCGCGGCATCGCAACCTCGTGCACGGGGTCGATGCCGGCGCGGTCGACGATCGGCCGTACGTCGCGCTCGAGCTCGCGCCCGGCGCCGACGTTCGCCGGATGCTCGCGCCTCCCGCCACCGCTCTCGGGCCGGCTAAGCGCGTCGCCTTGCCACGCGCGCGCGCGATCGTGATCGTCGCGGCGGCCTGCGATGCGGTCGCGCACATGCACGAGCACGGCTGGATCCACGGCGACGTCAATCCCGGCAACATCGTCGTCGACGATGCGAGCATCGTGCTCGTCGATCTCGGTATCGCGCGTCACGCGGGCGAGGCCGGCGCGGTGCGCGGCACGCACGCGTACATGGCGCCCGAGCAAGTCCGCGGCGAAGCGTGGACGCCGGCGACCGACGTGTTCGCGCTCGGCGTCGTGCTGTGGGAGCTGATCGCCGACGCCCGCTTGTTCCATCGCGGCCCGACGTGGCTGTCGCAAGCCGCGGTGGTCGAAGACGCGGTGCCGCCGCTCGCCGATCCGCAGCTCGACGCGATCGCGCAGGCGGCGCTCGTCAAGGACCCGGCCGGTCGGCTCGCGAGCGCGAGCGAGCTCGCCGCGCAGCTGCGCGCTAGTGCAGCGTGATGCTCGCCGTGTCGCAGGCCGCGAGCGAGAAGCAGCCGGGCTGCGCGTCCGTGTACGTCGCCACGCTGCCCGACGCGCCGAGCAGCATCGTGCCGTCACTGCCGGTGATCGTCGCGGTGTAGCTATCGCCGTCGACGGGGCCTTCGAGCAACGAGCCGGCGCCCGACAGCTCGAACGTCATGACCTGCGTCGTACCGCTGGCGCTGATATCGACCTCGACGCCGTCGCCGATCCCTTCGAGCATGCCGACCGGGTTGCCGAAGTTGACCTCGAGCGCGCCGGTCGCGCAGAGCCCGTCGCGGCACAGCGTCGCCGTCGCGTGGTTCAACTGCTCCGACGTCAGCGTGATGTCGACGGAGATGTCGATCGCCGCCGTGCACGGCCCGCAATCCGCCGGCACCGGATCGTTGAAACAGGCCGTCGTGGCTAGCGCGATCAGGACCGAGCAACGCATGCACGCGATCGTATCGCGACGCGCCGAACGTCCGGCGTCGGGCGACGATTCTGCCAACTTTGGCCGGAAATATCGGCACGCGCACCGGCGTTGTCGGGCCGATGAAGCTCGCAGCCGTGATCGCAACCACGATCGTCGCGCTCGCGAGCGTCGCTCGCGCCCAGGCACCCGAGCCGCAGCCGGTGCTGTTCTACGCGACCTCGCCGTGCGCCGACCTCGCACCACACGAGCGCTGTACGCGGCTGCAACGGCTCGCCGTGCCCGGCACCGACGGCGTCGAGCTGTACCGGCGCATCACGGGCTACGGCTACGTGCTCGAGCTCGCCGTTCACGTCGGCGCGCACACGACGATCACGACGATGTTGGGCATCGATGACTGCTCCGCCGGGACGTGTGTCGACCAGACGCTGCGCAACGCCAGGCTGCGCCGGCTCGACACCGCTGCCGGCGAGCACGCGTTCGGGCTCGACCTCGCCGTGACCATCGAAATCAGCCACACGTACAAGGAAGCCGGGCCGCCGTCCGACAGGCCGGCGAACGGCGCGGTCGGATGCGTCGTCACGCCCGATGGCGCGGATTGTCTCGACGTCGCGCTGCACGAGCACTTCCCGCGGTGTCGCACGACGGGCTGGCGAGGCACGAAAGTGCTCGTCGCTTGCGATGACGGCCCGCACGAGGTCGAGCTCGCGGCGCCACGCCAGCCGAGCTCCTACGATGCGGCGCGCGTGGATGCGCTGATGCAGGCGCTATCGAACGAGACGTTCGCCGATCGCACCGACTGCGCGAAGCTGACACGCGAGGCAACCGTGCTGTTCGACGGCAACCCGGAGATCGTCGCGCTCGTGCCTAGCCTCGCGCACTCCGCGGCGGTGCAGAACCAGCTGCAGACGATCGTGCGCATCCTTGCCATCGAGAACAGAGCGTGCCTCGATGACGCGGCGTTGGTCGCGACGATGCGGCGGCTCGCGCCGAGCTAGGCGATCAGCCGATCTGTGCGGTCATGCGAATCGAGACGAGGATACCGGGGATCTCCGCACCGAGCTTCGTCGTGTAACGGGTCGGAGGAGCGTCTCCGAACCAGGTGCCATACTCCTCGTTCATCCCGGCAAAGTCGGAGGGGTGAAGCAGCAACACGCCAACCTCGAGGACGTCGTCGAGGCTCGCGCCCGCCGCGGTGAGCACCGCCCGACAATTCATGAGCGCCTGCCGCGTCTGCTCCTGAATCGTCGGGCCGGCCGGCTTGCCCGTCGCAACATCGACGCCGACCATGCCGGTGACGTAGACCAGGTTTCCTGCCTTCACGCCCTGGCTATAGAGCGGTGAGCTCGGCGCGTCGGGGACGCGAATCACTTGCCTCATACCGTCGAGACTACCGCGACGCGCGATGCGTGCTCGCTCAGTCGTCGGGCAGCGTCTCTGCCAGCTTTTGCTTCTTGGCGGCGCGTGCGGCCTTCGCGGCTTCGCGCTCGTCGGCGCGCTTCTGCGCGGCGTCGAACTGATTGCGCGCGGCGCGCGTGCCCAAGATGAAACCCAAGAACATGCCGATCATCAGCACGCCGGGAATGAAGATGACGTGCTCGCCGGTCACTTCGCAGCCGCCTCGAGGTCGCGCCGCAGCGTCGCGATCTCCGCTTTCAGTGCCTGCTGCCGGAAGAACAAGAAGATCACGAACAGCGCCGCGATGACCCACAGCGCCGCGTACGCATAGATCACGTGCGCTTCGTTCTTCTGCACGCGTGCGTTTGCCTCGACGTGCGTGTCGAGCA
The DNA here is from genome assembly GCA_036490255.1 of Kofleriaceae bacterium. Classification (GTDB taxonomy): domain Bacteria; phylum Myxococcota_A; class Polyangia; order Haliangiales; family Haliangiaceae; genus JABFXX01. The sequence continues at coordinate 5,741 of DASXEF010000242.1, read as the reverse complement.
GCTTCTGGTCGATCCGGGTCTGATCGACCTTGTCGGTGATCGATTTGGCGAACACCGGATCGTTGTTCATCGCATCGCGGCAGCGCGCGGCGACATCGGGAGGCGTCGTATCGGCAGCCGCAACGCCGGCGGTGGCGAGCAGCACGAGCAGCACGAGACGTTTGATCATAGAACCCCCAAGTCCATGCCGCGTTCACGCAGCTCGCGCAATTCGCGCTCGGCGCGCGTGCTCTGGATCCGCATCAGCACGAGCGCGACGAACCAGATCATGAACGTCGCGACCGACAGCCAGAACGGGCCGCGCTCGCCGGCGGGAAAGTTCATCGCGACGCCGTTGGGTCCTGATGCCGGGTGCGAATCTTGGCCGACCATCACGTAGATGAACGGCACGCCGACCATCCCGAAGATCGCCATGCCGGCCGCGACGCGATCCGCGCTCGGCCCGGCGAAGCGCCGCACGAGCACGTAGCCGACCAAGATCAGCCAGAGCAACAGCGACATCGTCAGCCGCGGCTCCCACTGCCACCACACGCCCCACGCGGCCTTGGCCCAGATCGAGCCGGTCGCCAGCACGGCCGCGCCGAACGCGACCGCGACGTCGACCGCCGCGCTCGCAACGTCGTCGTACGCCGGCTTGCGCGTGCGCAGGTACAACGCGGACGAGATGCCGGCGACGAACACCGCCGTGAACAACACGAACGCGTGCGCGACGTGGAAGTAGACGATCTTTTGGTTGAAGAACAGGCTCGAGCCGTTGAGCTGGCCGGTCGAGCGATCGATCTCGAAGTCGAGCGGCGCGACGAAGAACACGCAATAGACCGACGCGACGAAGCCCACCGCAGCGAGTGCGCAGAAGATCGGTACGAGCTTGCCCTTCATTCGATCACCAGAGACTCGAACGTCCACAGAGACAGTACCAAAAACGCGGCGTCGTAGATTCCGAGGAACCAGGTCCAATACGTCGCAGCCTCGAAGTTTGGCTTGACCGCGATCAGCTCGGTGGTCGCCTTGGTGCCGGCCACGAACAGCGGGATCAGCAGCGGGTACAAGATCACGGGCAGCAGCACGTCGCGCGAGCGAACCTTGAGCAGCGTCGCAGCGAAGACCGAGCCGATCACCGCGATGCCGACCGCGCCGAGCACGATCGAGATCGCGAGCTCGAGAGGATAGTCGAACAGCGGAGCCCCCAAGAACAGCGCGAGCAACGGCGTGACGAAGACCGCCGTCCCGAGCAGCAGCACCGCCATCGCGACCGCCTTGCCCAGGAACACGCTGAGCCTCGGCACCGGCGAGAGCAGGAGCGCGCGCATCGTGTCGTTCTCGCGCTCGCGATCGAACGCGCGGCCGAGCGCGATGGTTCCGGTGAACGCGAGCGTGACCCACAACATGCCGGGCGCCGCCGCGCGCACCACGACGGGATCGTTCGTCGGGAACGCGAACGAGTAGATCACGACGAGCAGCGCGCCGAAGAACGCCATCGTCGCGAAGATCTCTTTGCTGCGCACCTCGATGCGCAGATCCTTCCAGGCGATTCGCAGGGCGTGGCGCAGCATCAGTTCGCGTGCCGGTGATAGAGGTCCTTGAGCGCCTCGTAGCTGTACTCGCCGTGCTCGTCGCACACCAGCGCGCCGCGCCGCAAGATCGCAACGTGATCGGTGCGGTTCGCGATCGCCTCGAGATCGTGCGTGACGACGACGACGATCGCGCCCGCCGTCTTCAGCGCGCCGAGCTGGTCGCCGAGCGCGAGCGCGCCGTCGCGATCGAGCCCGGTAAACGGCTCGTCGAGTAGCAGCAGCGATGGCTTCGTCAGCAACGCACGGGCGAGCGCGAGTCGCTGGACCATGCCGCGCGAGTACGTGCGCGCCGCGCGATGGCGCGCGCGCTTGTCGAGGCCGACTTGATCGAGCAGCGCCTCGAAATCAGCCGCTACATCGTAGAGCCCGGCGACGAGCTCGAGGTTCTCGACCGCGGTCAGCTCGCCGTAGCAGAGCGACGCGTGTGCGAGCAGGCCGATCTGGCCGCGGACGTCGGCGCCGGCGAGCGCGCGATCGCGGTGGTGATAGGCGACCTCGCCCGTCGTCTGGCGCACGAGCGTCGACACGATGCCGAGCAGCGTCGTCTTGCCCGCGCCGTTGTGGCCGAGCACGGCGCACATCGAGCCGGCGCGCAGCTCCAGCGAGACATTCGCGAGCGCGCGCTCGCTGCCGTAGCGCTTGCCGACCTTCGCGATCTTTACAGCGTCGATTGTTCTACGCACCGCCTTCGGCGGCGCCTCTACTCGTCCCACAGTTGCTCGAGCTCGTCGGTGATCTGCGCGCGGCGTTTATCGCTCTTGCCGCCGGGCTCGAGCGCGACGAGCTCGTCGAGTAGCTTGTTGCGCTTGGTCAGCCGCTCGTGATGCAGCGCGCGCGTCGAGGTCGTTCGCGCCAGCGCGAAGCCGAGGCCCGCGAGCATGATCATGATCGCGATCGCGCCGACGATCCGCGGCGCCCACAACCGCCACGCCGGCGGCGACGGCAGGTTCGAGATCGTCATCTCCATCGACTGCTTCGGCAGGATCGAGATCGACGGCAGCACGTAGTACGTGCCCTGCGGCGCGGTCGCGACCTCGCCTTTCACCGACGGCGGCGTATCGACCGTCATGCCGGGCGTCTGCAAGATCTCCATGCCGCTCTCGTACGCGCCGAGCGGCAGGTCGAGCGACCAATGCACGGTGCCGTGCTCGACGGGCAGCGAGAACCCGCCGCGGAACTTCTTGCCGCCGGGCGGAATCGGCCGCGCGATCCGGAAGCCTTCGCCTTGTGCCGCCGCGACGTCGCCTTGATCTTGCTCGGCGACGATGCCACCGCGGAAGTGCTTCGGCAGCGGGATCACGAGGCCGTCGGGACCGCCGACGTACGGCGCCCACGCGTTGTTCGTGATGTCGAACGTGCCCTGCACCGCCAGGAACTCGTCGTCGATGTGCGAGGTCAGGCTGAACGAGAACATCACGCGCGGGAACACGTAGATCGTCGCCGCCGTGCCCTTGCCGGCGACCGGCTGGAACGGCGCCGAGCGATACGGCAGGCCGCGCATCGTCGCTTCCGCGAACAGCGCTTCGTCGGGCTTGGCCGACGACACGTCGATGTCGGCGACGAGCTTGCCCTGGCCTTCCCATTGCGCGTAGACGTCGACGATGCCGCCGTGATGCGAGACGTCGAACGCGCGCGTGCGCAGCACTTTGCCGTTCACGGTCAGCTCGGCGACGATCGGCGCGTTCGAATTGTCGGTGAGATCGAGCTCGCCACCGTCGGGCGTCTTGACGCCCATGCCGGCGTCGGCCTGCTTTGCTTGCTTCGCCGGCACGAGCACGACGTTGATGCCGCCGAGCGGCTCGTTGACGCCGCCGCCGCCGTGCACTTGCACGTGGACCGAGTGCGCCGGCATGTCGTCGCGCGGCTCGAAGTTGTTCTGCGCGGCGACGTCGCTCGTATCGACCTCGGCGCGGGTCACCGGCTTTTCACCGATCACGCGATGCGTACCGTCGGGGCCGAGCGCGATCACGCGGACCGTCGCCGCCGGATCGGGCACGCCGACCAGGATCACGTGCACCGAGTGATCGGCGCCGGTGTGGTCTTGCTTCTCGACCTTGTTGAGGTCGTCGACCGGCGGCTCTTTCGAGTCGCGCTTGTCGGCCGACAGCACGAGCCGGACGCCGGCGTGCGAATCGAGCACGCACGGCAGCGACGCGAGCCGATCGATCGCCCCGTTGCGCGGCAGCTCCGCCATCGCGAAGTACGACGTCTCGCCCTTGATATCGAGGTTGGTGAACTGCACGCGGCCGTCTTTGTCGGTCGGCAGCTCGTGCAGCGCGTACGAATCATCGGCGCGATAGCCGACGAGCAGCACCGGCACGTTCGCCGGCGGGTTGGGATCTTTGAAGTCGTCGTACGTCAGCCGCACGGTGACCGTGCCGGGCGAATCCGACGCTTCGGCGCGCGCCTGGCCGCTCATCTGGCGTGGCTCCGGCATCGCGCCGCCGGCACCGCCCGCGAACGGCGCACCGCCGCCGGCGCCGGGCTCGAACGGCTTCGTCGACAGCAGCACGCGCACGCCGGTATCGGCGAGCACGAACTCCGACGACGTACACGATGGGCACTGTTTCTGGTCGTCGTCGACGACGCTTGCCTTCACGGTCGCGCCTTGCGGCAGATCTTTGAAGATCGCGCGTCCCGCCGAATCGCTGCGCGCCTGGCGCGGCGTGCCGTTGACCGTCAGCGTGACGTCGGTGCTGACGACCGGCTTGCTCGGGCTCCCGGCGATCACGCGCACGCTGACCGTGCCCGCGTCGAGATCCGACGACGGCAGTGGCTGGCCGATCGCCGCGGCGATCTGCGCGCTGGCCGGCGCGGCTGCAACCGCGACGAGCGCGGCGGCGAGCAGATAGCGCGTGATCATGATTTTGCCTCGCGAATCGAGAACGAGCGCAGGCGAATTCCTTCGCCCTCGCACGCCGCCATCAGCGCGACGACGTGCTTGTGATCGACGATCGACACGCACACGCCACCGTCGATGCGCTCGACGCCGTTGACCTCGTCGCGCTTGCCGAGCAACTGCTCGACGCGCTCGATATCGCCCGCTTCGACGAGCACGAGCTCGACCTGCTCGGGCGTTTCGACGACGTCGGCGGGCACCGGCTTCGCGACAACGTCGACGGCCACCGGCTCCGCGACAACGTCGACGGCCACGGGCTCCGCCTTCGCAACGGCCGCCGGCTTCGCGCCCTTTGCCGGCTTGTCGAGCTTCTGGCCGCGCTTGCCGAGCTCGCGGCGCGCTTTGACCTCGCGATCGATCTGGTCGCGCACGCTCAGCTTGGCGTCGCCGTCGGTGTGATCGATCTGCTTGATGACTTCGATCGCGCGGGCGCGATACTGCGCGATCAGCGACTCGGCGTCGCGCTTGGACAGCTTGCCCATCGCGTGATCGAACTCGGCTTCTTTGATCGCCTTGAGCAGCGTGCGCTTTTCTTTCTCGAGCTCGCCGAGCGCGCCGATCGGCCGGCCCCAGTCTTCATTCACGACATCGGGCGCCACGGCCGCGGCGCCGGTGCGCCACAGGTTGAACACGAGCGAGACGACGCACAGGTACGCGAGGCAGACGATCACGACGGGCGCGGTGACGTGGAACTTGTTCGACCACACGATGAAGATCCAACCGATCACGAGAGCGGCGCCGAACACGCCGACCTTCACGGCGCGCAGCGGATCGTCTTTCGCGGCGATGCCGTCAACCGCGCCTTTGGCGAGCGGTGTCGACAACCGGAGCAGGCGCAGCAGGCTGACGGCCATCGCTAGTCCGTATCCGCGAGCTCGTCGTCGAGCTTGTCGGCGTAACTCTCGTCTTCAACGGCAGCCGACGTGGTCGCAGCGGCAGCCGCAGCGGTCGCGCCACTGCGCGCGACGAAGCGACGGCCGACGACGAACAACAGGCCCAAGCCGCCGAGCGCGGCGAGTGCCGGGAACAGCCACGACGCGCTCGACCGCGGCGTCGCCCACACCGATTCGCCGTAGTCGGCTTTGAACACGGCGAGCACGGCGTCGTACGCGTGATCGCGGCTCGCCTCGCTCGACAGATCCGCGTTCGCCATCATCGCCATCACCTTGCCGCGCAGGTCGGCGGCGGTGCCGCACTCGCAATCGAGGATCGATTGGCGCGCACAGCCGCACGGACACAGTAGCTCGCGCATCGCGCGCGCTTGGGTG
>DASXEF010000224.1:0-9486 GCA_036490255.1 Kofleriaceae bacterium | reverse complement strand
GACGAACAACGACGACAACGGCGGCCGCGACAACGGCTACACGAACACGAACCAGTTCATGCCGTATTCGTACGGCAGCGATCCGCAAGACCCGAGCTATCACGGCAATCCGCACGATACGAATTCGCTCGGCGCGCTCGTCGATGGCAACGACTCGGTGCCGGCGACGCAAATGCGCGGCGCCCCGTCGCTCGTCACGGTGTCGGTGCAGGACTACGTCGCGGCGAATGCCGACGACATGGCGGTGACGTACGCGCCGAGCGCCGACTTCACGGCGAACTCGCCGTCGAATCAGTCCGACTTCGTCGGCCAGATGGCGACCTACGCGCAGACGCAGCCGATCTTCTACGAGCTCGACAACGAGCCGAACTACTGGCAAGGCACGCATCCGGAAGTGTTCGGCACCGCCGATCTGTCGTTCGACGAGCTCGTCAGTCGCGACTCGGCGTATGCGATGGCGGTGAAGTCGGTGTTGCCGGATGCGCTCGTGTTCGCGCCGGTCGTCGCCGGCATCGACGGCATGACGTCACTCGACGATTACTCGAACCTCATGGCGAGTAATCCGTACACCGCGACGGGCACCGACGCGATCAGCTATTACCTCGGTCACATCGGCGCCGGCGTGATCGACGTGCTCGATCTTCACTATTACAACGACGCGAAGGACAAGACCGGCACCGAGAAGGCGCCCGCCGAGTGCGTGCAAGGCCCGCGCGATTTCTGGGATCCGACGTATTCCACCGTCGACACCACGTTCGATGACTACATCACCGGCTGGAAACCGCGCGCGCTGATCCCGCGGATCGATTCGAAGATCGCGGCGAACCTGCCCGGCACGAAGCTCGCGTTCACCGAGTACAACAACGGTTGCGAGCAGAACATCGCCGGCGGCGTCGCCGAAGCCGACACGCTCGGCGTGTTCGGCCAGTACGGCGTGTTCGCGGCGACCGCATGGCCGCTGCAGAGCGCCGCACCCGGCGGCAACTGGCTCGTCGGTGCGTTCGGCGCGTATCGCAACTACGACGGCAACGGCGCGATCGTCGGCCCGCTCGCGATCGCGGCGACGTCGAGCGACGTCACGCAAGTCGCGGTCTACGCGTTCGTCCATCAAGGCACGACACCGGGCATCGAGGTCGTCGCGATCAACCGCGACGCCACGGCCGTGCCGGTCGAAGTGCGGCTCAGCAACGCATGCGCGGTCACGACGGCGCGGGTCTTCCAGCTCACGTCGGCGAGCGCGGCGATGGCGTCGGCGGGTGCCGATCTGGCGATCGCCGGCAACGCGATCGCGTACACGCTGCCCGCGACGAGCGTGACCACCTTCGAGCTGCGCTGAATCATTCGGCGTGGCCGTGCGTTGTTCCCCGACATGAAGCTCGCGCTCGGGATCGTCGCGCTCGTCGCCTGCCAGCAGGCGCGTGATCTGCCACGCGCCGGCGACATCGGCGTCGCCGCGCCGACCGCGGGTATCATGGCGCCCGACGACGGGCGTTGGTTCGTGCTGTGCCAAGCGCGCCGCGATACCGACGGCGACGGCGAGCTGTCGGTCCGCTACGGCCTGCACCTGAACGACGGTGATCGCGCGGAGCCGTTCCTCGTGCTCGGCAGCGGCGCGGGCGAAGCGATCGATTATCCCGCGGCGCACTCGGCCGATGGCTCGTGGCTCGCGATCGTCCGCCACGGCACGCTCGAGCTGATCGACACCACGTCGGGCGAGCGGACGACGCTCGACGCGGATCTGCGCAACGACCGCGACTGGCCACGCCGCAAGAACACGCGCGCGATCGACATCGCCGACGACAATTCGCGCGCGGTGTACATCAAGCCCGACAACACGATCGTGATCCGCGAGCTCGCGAACGGCTACGAGCACTCGATCGCGATGCACGAGCTGGTGTGGCGAGCGACGATCGACGCCGCCGGTATGTGGGCCGAGATCAAGACCATCCCCGCCGACACCGATCACGACGGCGTGATCACGTGGCCCGGCGGGTTCGAGTCGTCGTCGATGACCGGCTGCGACGTCGACAGCTTGCATCAGACGCCGCTCGAGCCGAAGGATGCGGTCAAGACCCGCTGGCTCGAGCTCGCGAGCGGCCGGTTCGTCGACGATCCGCGGATCATCGGCACGGTCGCCGGCCAGCTGCTGCGCCGGTTGTCCAACGGCGCGCTCGTGCTCGGCGAGACGCAGATCACGGATCCGGCGTGTCACGCGCACGTCGTCGGCACGATCGACAACCTGCTCGCGCCGCGCGCGATCGTCACGTGCGGCGCGACGCCGTCGGAGCAGACCACGCTCGTCGTCGCGGGACCCGGCCTGCACGTCGTCACGCGCGCGACCGCGTACGTGTCGACGTACGACATGGTCTCGCCGTACGACACCACGCCGTTGAACGAGCGGTTCAATCACCTCGACGATACGACCTACGTCGATCTCGCGGACGGTAGCGAGATCCACCTGCCGGGCAAACACGTCGCCGGCGCGCTGACGCGCTTCGTCTTGATCGACACCGGCAACGAGCTCGAGCGATACGACCTCGCCACGCGTGTCGCGACACCGCTCCGCACGCACGGCGTGATCGATCCCGAGAGTATCGGCGACGACATCGCGATCGACGGCGAGCTCTACGACCTGCGGCTCGCGAGGCGGATCACCAAATCGACCGCCGATATCGCGTTCATCACGAATACGGGGCGCGTGCTGCGCTTCGCGAAGGAGCCGAAGCCGGGCTACGCGCCGTTCGGTCCGCTGCGCTGGGATCCGTGAACCGCATAGCAGCGCTCGATCGAGGCGATGCCGAGCTCGGCGATGCGGCCGGAGCGATTCTCGGCCTCGCCGAGCAGCTCCGCCTCGTAGTAGCCGCGAACTTCGGCGTCGCCGATCGCGAACGGCGGGCCCGCGTACGCACCGTCGGCGTACTCGAGCGTGATCGCGAGCCCGGGGCCGCTGCACAGCTCGCGCAGCTTCGCGACGTACGCGGCTCGCCGCTCGGGCGGCATCGCGATCATCGCCGCTCGATCGTAGAACGCATCGGTGGCACCGATCAGCGCGGGCGTGGCCGCGAACCAATCGCCGGCGATCAGCACGACCTCGCCCGCGGTGAAGATCGCGTGCTCGCCGCGGCGCTCGATCGCGGGCTCGAGCCCGTGATCGGCGAAGAACTCGCGCACGGCGGTCTCGACGAGCTCGACGCCGACCACGGCATGACCGCGCGACGCCAGGAACGCGAGGTCCTCGCTCTTGCCGCACATCGGCACGATCACGCGATGATGCTCGGCGAGCCGATCGACGTGCTGTTGCAAGAACGCGTTCGGCGCGCCTTCGTGAAAGCCGATCTTGCGCTCGGCCCACCGCGCTCGCCAAAAGTCCGGTTCCATGACCGCCGAGTCTAGTACCGTTCGGCCATGAACAAGCTGGTCGGCGCGTGGATCGCCACCACGGTCGTGCTGTCGATCGTCGCGTCGGTCGATAGCCACGTCGCGAGCGCGCTAGCGCTCGTGCCGCCGAAGATCTGGCACGGCGAGCTGTGGCGCCTCGTGACGTGGGCGTTTGTCGAGCGCTCGGTGTCGTCGGCGCTGATCAAGGCGTACATCATCTATCAGTTCGCCGGCGTGCTCGTCGCGACGTGGTCGTCGCGCAAGCTGACGACGTTCGTCGTGGTCATCGCGGCGCTATCTGCGATCGCGACGTGCGTGATCGCGCTCGTGTTGCCGAGCGTCGCCGCAGTCGATCGGCTCGGCGGCTGGACCGTCACCGCGCTGCTGTTGACCGCGGTGTCTCGGCAATCGCCCGAGCGCGAGCTCGTGTGGTTCGGCGGTCCGTTCCGGCTCAAGGGCAAGCACGGCATCCTGCTCGTCGCCGGGCTGACGCTGCTACTCGTCGTGCTCGCCGGACCGTTGGCGATGATTCCCGAGCTCGCCGCATGCGGGCTCGCGGCGATCTTTCCAATCTAGTCCAAGAAATCCAGATCCGAATCCGCACCGCTGTAGAACCAGCGCGCCGGATCGACGAGCCGGCGATCACCGTCGGCCGGCAGCATCACGAGGAACGGCTTGCTCTCGCGCTCGATGAAGCCGCTGCGCCACATCTCGCGGCGGCGCGCGTCGGGCGTCGCGAGCTTGATGTCGACGGTCAGCGCCGGCGTCATCGCGGCGTGACCGACGATCGCGCGCAGTGCGGCGTGCCATTCGCCGGGCGCCGCGATCAGATCGACGATGCGCAGGTTCTTACCGCCGTTCATCGCCTCGATCGCGCACGCGCCGATCGGATGATCGCCGCGCATCACGACGTACGCGGGCTCGCGATGCGACGGCGCGTCGAGAAAGCGCCACGTGTAAAACGTCGCGTCGCGCACGGCGCCGAGCGCGAGCTCGCCACGCGCGGTCGCCCACACGTCGTCGACGCGCCCATCGTGCGGCACCATCGGCTCGAGCCTCGCCGCGCCGCGCGGCCGCAGCGTTCGCGAGATCGCTTCGAACCACGTCAAGCCTGCCGCGATGCCGCGCAGCGGGCGAACCCAGCGCGACACCGTGCACACCTCGCGCGATCCGCCGTGCTTGAGCGGCGTCAGGTTCATCGCGCCGGGCGCGCCGTACATGCACGCGAGCCCGTCGCCGCCGAGCGCGGAGCGCGATGCCTCGTGCAGCGCGGCGCCGATTCCTTGCCGGCGATAGGCGGGGCGAACCCAGCCGTCGCCGCCGAGCGCGCCGAGCGCATGCGCACCGTCGACCTGCAGCCGGAACGGGAAGAACGACGTACATCCGGCGACGTCGCCGCCTTCGGCGCATGCGAGCCAAGTCAGCGCGTGGCCGGCGGGATTGGCGTCGTAGAGCCAGGCGAGCCGGCTCTCGGCATCGATCCCGGGCATCATTTCTCGCACCATCAGAGCCAGCACGTCGCGGTCCGCCGGCTCGGCGTTGCGGATCGAGAACATCATTTCGGGCACTTGGTGCACGCTGCGTGCCTGCATCCAAATCCGCCGGATCGGCGAATGGCTCGGTGATGCAGCTGGGCAACTACGAGCTGGTTCGCAAGCTGGGCAGGGGCGGCATGGCGGATGTCTATCTCGCGCGCCAGCCCGATCTCGATCGCCTCGTCGCGATCAAGTTGCTCGACGCGTCGAGCGATCCGGACGCGCGCGTGCTGTTCCTCGACGAGGCGCGGCTGTCGGCGATGCTGTCGCATCCGAACCTCGCGATCGTCTACGACGTCGCCGCCGACGAAGGCGCGACGTTCATCGCGATGGAGTATCTCGACGGCATCGACCTGCGCCAGCTGATGGTCGCGGCGCACGCGCACGGTGCTCGCCGGCTGCCGCCGAGCGCCGCGGTCGCGATCGTGCGTGCGGCCGCCGCCGGCCTCGATCACGCGCATCACCGCTGCGGTTACGACGGCGCGCCGCTCGAGCTCGTACATCGCGACGTCTCGCTGTCGAACATCATGGTCACGCGCGACGGCGAGGTCAAAGTGATCGACTTCGGCATCGCGCGCGCTCGCGTGTCGATCAACGTCGAAGCGCCCGGCGTGATCCGCGGCAAGCCGGGCTACATGGCGCCCGAGCAGTGCATGGCCGATCCGCTCGACGCGCGCTGCGACGTGTTCGCGCTCGGCGTCGTGCTCTACGAGCTCGCGACCGGCCGCAAATGCTTCGACGGCGAGACCGACATCGAGCGCATTCGCGCGACGGTGCGCGGCAGCTACGTGCCGGCGAGCGTCGTCGTGCCCGACATCTCGCGCGAGCTCGAGTGCGTGATCGATCGCGCGCTCGCCGTCGATCCCGACGATCGCTACAGCTCGGCCGGCGAGCTCGTCGCCGCGCTCGATGGCGTGCCGGCGTGCGACGCGGCCACGCTCGGCGCGATCGTCGGCCGGCTTGCAGGCGCGCCGCGCGTCCGCGCAGTTTCGACCGACGACGCGCCGACGCGCGGCGTGCGCCATCGCGAGCTTCGCGCCGCGTAGTGCATCCGATCGGCGCGTTTCGCCGAATCACCACACAGGAGGATCTCAGATGAGCCCACGCTTCGCTTTGCTCTCGCTTTCGCTCGCCGCGTGCACCGCACCGTCGCCACCCGAAACTGCGACCGCGCAGGTTCGCGTCGCGCATCTCTCGCCCGACGCGCCGAACATCGACTTCTGCGTCGCGCCGCACGGCACGGCGACGTTCACCGGGCCGATCCTGGCGACGAACGGCCACATGACCGGCTTGCCGTACGGCGCGGTCACCAAGTACTTCGAGCTGCCGGCGGAGCAATACGACGTCCGTCTCGTCGGGCCGGGCCTCGCCGATTGCTCGACGCCGATCGGCAACGTCCCCGACTTCACCGAGCTACCGGCGATCGACGCCGGCGCTTCGATCACGATCGGCGCGGAAGGTCTCGTCGCGTTCGGCAGCACGACTCCGTTCGATCTCCACGTCTACGTCGATCAAACCGACGTCGCCGACGGCAGCGCGGCACTGCGCTTCATTCACGCGTCGCCCGGCACGCCCGCGGTCGACGTCGGCGTCGGCGGCGGCGTGCTGTTCACGTCGCTGTTCTCCGACATCTCGTTCGGCGGCGCCTCGGGCATCGACGGCGGCTACATCACGACCGCGCCGATCGACGGCGCCGAGCTCAGCGCGCGCCCGCACGGCACGTTCCAGGACGCGCTGTCGATCGATCCGGCGTCGCTGCCGGCGAACGCGATCGCGACCGCGTTCGCGATCGGCGAGCTGTCGAGCACGACGACACCGTTGCGCGTGCTGTTGTGCGTCGACAACGCCGCCCCGGTCGGCCTATTGACCTCGTGCAACGTGGTCGGCGGCACGCCGGAGCGCGCGCACGTTCGCATCGCGCATCTGTCGCCCGACGCGCCGCCGGTCGACGTTTGCATCGCGCCGGCGAGCACGGGCGTGTTCTCCCGCGCGCTGCTCAAGACGCTCGGCTCGACGAGCGGGCTCGCGTACGGCCAGCTCACGACCTACGTCGATCTGCCGGTCGGCAGCTATGACGCGCGGATCGTCGACGCGAATGCTTCGGATTGCTCGATCGGCGCGATCAAAGATGCGACCGGGATCTCGGTCGACGATGACGAGACCGCGACGATCGCCGCGATCGGCGATCTCGATCCGAGCGGCGCGGCCGCGACCGATCCGGCGCTGCACCTCGCGGTGTTCGCCGACGATACGGCCGCGAGCGCGTCGATGACGAAGGTCCGCTTCATCCACGCGTCGCCGGGCACGCCGGCGGTCGACGTCGGGCTCGGCAGCGGCGCGACGTTCGTCAAAGTCTTCGCCGATGTCACGTTCGGTATCGCGACGCCGTACGCGACGACCGCGCCGGTGACCGCGATGCCGGTCGCCGCGCGGCTCGCGAACCAATCGAGCGACGCGCTCGTCGCGCCGGACGTCTCGCTCGCGGCGAACAACATCACGACTGCGATCGCGATCGGCGGCAAGACCGGCTCGAGCACGAACCCGCTCGGCTTGCTCTTGTGCGACGATAACGCGCCCGCGTCGGGTGTCCTCGCGGCGTGCACGATCGCCAACTGAATGCTCGCTCCGAACCGCACCCCGCACGATTCGCTGCTCGCGCGCGTCGCGGCCGGTGATTCCGCCGCGGTTCGCGAGTGCCTCGCGCACTACGGCAACCTCGTGTGGTCGATCGCGCGCCGGTTCGAGCCCAGCGATGCCGAGGACGCCGTGCAGGAAATTTTCATGGACGTGTGGCGCAGCGCCGGCAGCTACGATCCGGCGCGCGGCTCGGAGACCACGTTCGTGGCGACCATCACGCGGCGCCGCTTGATCGATCGCCGCCGGATGCGCGCGCGCCGGCCGACGGCGACCGAGCAGGTCAGCGATCTGGATCTCGAAGCGCCGAACGTGTCGGCCGATACCACCGCCGATGCCGCGCGGGCCGCTGACGCGCTCGGTCAACTCCGCCCGGAGCAGCGCAAAGTGCTGGTTTTGGCGACGGCGCACGGGATGTCGCACGGCGAGATCGCCGCGCAAACCGGGATGCCGCTCGGCACGATCAAAGCGCACGTTCGCCGCGGTTTGATCTCGATCCGCAACGCCCTGATGGGCGTACAACAAGGAGAGCCGTGAAGGATCGAGCCGAAGAGCTTCTGGTCGAGAGCGCGCTCCGGCCGCTCGACGACCGCGAGCGCGCCGAGCTGCACGAGCTCGTGCCGGGCGGCGATCCGAGCTTCGAAGCCGCGGCGGTCGCGACCGTGTTGGCGACGACGAAGATCGAGCAGATGCCCGATCACCTGATCGCGAAGCTCATGGCCGCGGCGCCGCAGCCCGACTTCAAGCGCACGCTCGCCGGCGTGTCGGCGCCGCAGCTCGCGCCGATCGCGCCGATCGCGCACGACACGATCGTCGGCGTCGACCTCGAATCGTTCAAGCCGCCGCCGGTGATCGACATGGCGCAGCGCCGCGAAGCGAAGCGGCCGCGCCGCGTGATCGCGCCGTGGCTCGCAGCAGCCGCATGCTTGCTCGTCGCCGCCGGTGCCGTGTGGTTCGCGTGGCAGCGCCAGCAGGGCGTGCCGATCGTGTCGGCGGCCGACGCGCGGTCGAGCCTGCTCGCGAGCTCGAGGGACGCCAAGCCGATCGCGTGGTCGGCGACGGCCGATCCCAACGCGAAGGGCGCGACCGGCGACGTCGTGTGGAGCACGCAAGCGCAGCGCGGCTACATGCGCTTCGTCGGGCTCGCCGCGAACGATCCGAAACAGTTCCAGTACCAGCTGTGGATCTTCGATAAAGATCGCGATGAAAAATTCCCGGTCGACGGCGGCGTGTTCGACGTGTCGTCGACGGGCGAAGTGATCGTGGCGATCTCGCCGACGCTACATGTCACGGATGCGACGTTGTTCGCGGTGACGGTCGAGCGCCCGGGCGGCGTCGTCGTGTCGAAACGCGAGCGCATCGTGGTGACCGCCGCGCGGTCGTGACAGAGTGCGGCCGTGGCCGCTGTAAAAAAGATCGCGCTCGTGCTCTCCGGTGCGGTCGCGAAGGGCGCGTACACCGCCGGCGTGATTCATCGCCTCGTGCGCTCCAAGGTCGAGATCGTGCGCATCGTCGCGGCGAGCTCGGGATCGCTCAACGGCACGCTGCTCGCGTCTGGAATCCACGCGCGCGAGATCACGCGCGCGGCCGATCAGCTGGTCGAGGTCTGGAGCGATCGCGCCGAGTGGAATCAGATCTTCCACATCAGCTTCGGCGATCTGTTTCGCGGCGAAGGGATCTCCGACGACAAGCGCGTGCTCGCGTTGATGCGCCAGTACATCAAGCCCCACACCGGCGCGGGCGACGCGATCGATCTGCGCCTCGTCGTGGCGCCGCTGCACGGATCGAACGGCCGGATCGGTGCGCAGCCGGCCACGACGTTCGAGCACGTGCTGGCGTTCTCCGGCGATGCATTCGATTCAGCAGCGACGCTGGAGACGGTATTTTCCGCTGCGGCTGCTTCGGCGGCGTTGCCTGTCGTGTTTTCCCCGGTCGACGT
>DASXEF010000214.1:0-10816 GCA_036490255.1 Kofleriaceae bacterium | reverse complement strand
CGCCGACACCGACGACCTGCTCACGGTCACGGCCGATCCGCTGTTCGTCTACGGCCCGCGCAAGAGCGACGTGAGCGCGTCGCGCGCCGATGCGCTCGTCGCGCTCAAAGCGGTCGTCGACAAGCAGAAGAAGCGCGAGATCAAATCGGCGCAGCTCGCGGTGGTCGCATCGCCGGGCGGCCACTCGGCGTGGGCGTTCGACACGATCGACATCGACGGTTTGCAGCTCGCGATGATCGCGGTGTTGTCGAACGCCGACGACGTCTGGCAAGTCGGCGCGATCGATCTCGCGACGACGCCGGCGATGAAGTCGGTGCGCGCCGAGGTCAAGCACGATGCCGTCGTGCCGCCGGGCATGGCCGGCATCGCGAAGATCGATCCGAACGCGAAGCCGGCGCTCGACAAGCTCACCAAAGGCTTCGCCGACCAGTCGATCCTCGGCGACGATCTCGCGAGTCGCAGCGACGCGGTGTATGCCGGGCCGGGCAACGGCGACGTCGTGCGCGGCAAGTCCGAGCTCAAGAAGCTGTTCAAGAAGCGCGTCAAAGCCAACGTGCGCGAGGTCGCCGCCGGCGACACGACCGCGGCGATCACCGGCGACGGTCAGCTCGCGTGGGTCACGCTGTCGGCCGTGCGCTTCGAAGACGACGTCGATCCAATTCCGCTCCGCGTGTTTGCCGTGTTCGAGAAGCACGACGCCGAGTGGAAGCTGATCGCGCTGCACGAATCGGTGACGATCGATGCGCCCGGCGCGGCGACCTCGTTCAAGAAGGTCAAGTTGCCCGCCGAGCCGTCGTCGGGGCTTGGCTCGGCAGCCGGCAGCGGCAGCGGCAGCGGTAACGAAGACGCGCCGCCGCCGAAGAAGAAAAAGCACAAGAAACACAAGAAACCACCTCCGCCGCCAGCCGACGACGACAGCAATTAGCCGTACTTGCAAAGCTTGCGCAGCGGCTGGCACGGACGCATGTTGATCCGACATGGACATGAAAAATGTCGGGGGCACGCCGGGTGGCGCGCGTACGTTCCTGCTCGGCCTCGTGATGGCGGTCGTCGGCGGCTATTTGTTGCTGCAGGAGGTCAGCGTCTACGGTGGCTACTGGGACTTCGGCTTCGCCGGGTCCACAGGGCGCAGCTTCGGGATCACGTTGCTGCCGCTGTTGTTCGGCATCGGCATCTTGTTCGCGAACGGCCACTCGTTCGCAGGTCGGTTGCTCACCGGCGGCGGCGCACTGATCATCCTCGCCGGCATCATCATGAACCTCGACATCCACTTCCGGCAGACGTCGTTGTTCAACACGCTCGTGATGCTGGACTAGCTCGTCGGCGGCATCGGCTTGATCGTGCGCGCGGTGATGCCGATGCACGGCGCGAGCGATGACGACAAGAAGCCCGAGAAGTCCGCGGCCTGAGGCTGTGACACGCGTGTCGCGCTTGGCGCGATGAGCTCGATCACGCGCGTCGCAGATCTGCGAGATCGCTCGCGCGCTCGATGGCGTCGCGCTTGCGAAGCACGTGCTGCATGCGGCCGTGGCTCTTGATCGCGCTCGTCGGTTGCACGCCGGTTTCCGACGACGACGCGCAGCTCGTGTGTCCCGCGACGCAGCCGGCGTTGGGGAGCGCATGTGCACCGAGCGGCGGACCGTGTGACTACGTCGAAGCCGACACCGGCTACGCCGCGACGTGCGTCTGCAGCACGGAGTTCGGCGATCCGAACGGAGAGCCGAGCTGGCGTTGCAGCGATTGCCCGTGGACGAACCTCTCCGGCAGTGCGGCGTGCACGCAGCCCGGCACCGCGTGCGAATGGCACTCCGGCGACGACGAGATGGAATGCGACTGCACGTGCGGCAGCGACGGCTACTGGCAGTGCATGGGCCAGACGTCGAACTCGGTCTGCCCGGGTTAATGCTGCGCGCGCATTCCGGGCGCTTCGCGACCCGTCGACGACACGTACTCGTCGTAGCTGCCGCCGTAGATGCGCGGCTTGCCGGCTTCGGCGAGCTCGAGCACGCGCGTCGCGAGCGCGGAGAGAAACTGCCGATCGTGCGAGACGAACACCAGCGTGCCTTCGTAGTCGGCGAGCGCGCGAACGAGCGCGCGCTTCGTGACGATATCGAGGTGGTTCGTCGGCTCGTCGAGCACGAGCAAGTTCGGCGCATCGTAGAGCAGCTTCGCGAGTGCGACGCGCGCGCGTTCGCCGCCCGACAGCACGTGGATCGGCTTGAACACGTCGTCGTCCTGGAAGCCGAACATGCCGGCGAGGTTGCGCAGCGTGCCCTGGTTCGCGAGCGGCGCGTGGTCTTGCAGCTCTTCGAGCACGGTGCGATCGCCGCCGAGGCCTTCCATCACGTGCTGCGCGTAGTAGCCCATCGTCACGGAGGCGCCGATCGTCGCCGCGCCGGAATCCGGTGCGAGCGCGCCGGCGATCATCTTGAGCAGCGTCGACTTGCCGGCGCCGTTCTCGCCCATCACGGCCCAGCGCTCCTTGCGCCGCACGGTCAGCGTGAGGTCTTTGTGCACGACACGCGCGCCGTACGCTTTGCTCAGCGCGTCGAGCTTGACGACGTCGTCGCCCGAGCGCGGCGGCGTGCGGAACTCGAACTCCTTCTCGACGAAGCGGCGCGGCTCGGCGATCTTTTCGATCTTGTCGAGCTTCTTGAGCCGGCTCTGCACCTGCGCCGCCTTCGCGACGTGCGTCTTGAAGCGCTCGACGAAGCGCGACTCTTTCGCGAGCATCGCCTGCTGGCGCGCGTAGGCGGCTTCGCGGCGCGCCGCTTCGAGCACGCGCGCTTTCTCGTAGAAGTCGTAGTTGCCGCCGTAGGTGCGCAGATCGCCGCCGTCGATCTCGACGATCTTTTGCACGACGCGATTCATGATCGCCTTGTCGTGGCACGTCATCACCACGGTGCCTTCGTAGTCTTTCAAGAACTGCTCGAGCCACAAGATCGACTCGAGGTCGAGGTAGTTCGTCGGCTCGTCGAGCAACAGCAGCTGCGGCTTCGCGAGCAAGATCTGCGCGAGCGCGACGCGCATCTTCCAGCCGCCCGAGAGCGTGCCGACATCATCGGCCATCTGATCCTGACGAAACCCGAGGCCCGCGAGGATCTCCTGCGCGCGCGCCTCGAGCTCGTAGCCGCCGAGGTCCTGATAGCGCGCTTGCACGTCGCTGAAGCGCTCGACGACGGCATCGGTGGGATCGTGCTCGAGCTTCACGCTCAGCTTCGCGAGCTCGGCGGCGAGCTCGGCGACCTCGCCGGCGCCGGCGCAGGTCTCGGCGAGGATCGATCGGCCGCGGAGATCGCCGACGTCCTGGCGAAAGTAGCCGAGCGTGAGCTTCTTCGGCTTCTCGACGTTGCCGTCGTCGGGCGTGTCTTCGCCGGCGATCAGCCGGAACACCGTGCTCTTGCCGGCGCCGTTGGGCCCGACGAGCCCGACTTTCTCTCCCGGGTTGATCTGAAACGACGCGTCGACGAACAAGATCTGTCCGCCGAACTGCTTGGTCACCTGCGAGAACGCGATCACTTCGGCCGCTATATAGCATCAACGTTCAACGTTCGTCGTCGGGCTTGCCCGGTCGCGGCGCGTACTTCTTGGCCTTCGCACGCTGCGTCTCCGCGATTCGCTTGGCGGCTTTCTGCTTGGTGACCGCGACCTGATGCTCTTCGCCGAGCTTGTGAAAGCTGACGAGCCGGATCGCTTCGAGCTCGCCGTCCGTGATCGCTTCGACCACGGCGCAGCCGGGCTCGTTCTCGTGATTGCAGTCGCGAAAGCGGCAATTCGCGGCGAGCGCGGCGATGTCGTCGAACGCGTCTTCTTCTTCGTCGTCCTGATCTTCCACTGCCCAGCGGGCGAGCTCGCGCATGCCGGGGGTGTCGATCCATAGCGAGCCGTCGTCGGCGATGAACATCTCGCGCCGCGTCGTCGCGTGACGGCCGCGATCGTTGTCGTCGATCGGCTTGGTCGGCAGCGCCGCGCTCGCGACCAAGAGGTTCAGCAGCGACGACTTGCCGACGCCGGAGCTGCCGAGCAACACCGCGGTCGAGCGCGGCGGCACGAGCGCGCGCAGCTCCGCCAACCCGGCGCCGCTCACCGTCGACACCGGCAGGATCGGCACGTTCGGCGCGAGCGTGCCGAGCAGCTCGACGACCGGCGACGGGTCGCCGACGAGATCGACCTTCGACAGCACGATCGCGGCGGGGATCTGGCTATCGGCGAGCAGCGTCAGATAGCGATCGAGCCGCGCGGGCGACAGATCGCCGTTCGCCGAGGTCATCACGAGCCCGATGTCGACATTTGCTGCGAGTGGTTGCGGCAGCGACGCTTCGCCGGCGGCGCGCCGCACGAGCAGGCTGTTACGCGGCAAGATCGCGCGGATCACCGCCGCGCCGGCACCGGCGAGCGCTTCGGTCCAGCGGTCGAGCACGACCCAGTCGCCGACGGTCGGCAGCTCCCGCTTGTCGCGGCTCGCGGCCAAGAACGCCTTGCCGGTCGCTTCGGCCCACGCGACCCCGTCGACGGCCCGCGCGTGGTAGGCGCCGCGATGCTCGGCGACGATGCGCGCGATCGTGCCGCCGTCGGCCGGTCGCGGCCAACTCGGATCCCAGCCGAGCTCTTCGAGCGTCACGGTCAGTAGATACGCTATCGTCGCGGCGTGAGCGAGAACAAGCGGCGCCGCGGCATCGATCTGGTGCCGCATAACCAGGCGTTGGGCATCGAGACGGTCGAGATCGAGCGCGCGACGGCGCTGCTCAAGCTGCCGTACGACGTGAAATTGATCGGCAACCCCGACACCGGCACGATCCACGGCGGTGCGATCACGGCGCTGCTCGATGCGGCCTCGGGCACGGCGGTGTTCACCGCGCTGACCGAGTGGGCGCCGATCGCGACGCTCGATCTGCGCATCGACTACATGCGCGCGGCCGAGCCGAACCGCGACGTGCTGTGCCGGGCGCGCTGCTACAAGGTCACGCGCAACGTCGCGTTCACGCGCGCGGTCGCCTATCACGACAGCGAAGACGATCCGATCGCGGCGGCGGCGGGCACGTTCATGCTGCACACGAAGCCGGGCGGTGCAAAGTGACGATCCGCGAGGTCATCGAAGCCGCGAAGCGCGCCGGTGATTGCCGCGCGGTCGTCGATGCCGTGCCGTACTCGAAGTTCCTCGGGCTCGAAGCCGGCGTGGAAGGCGAGGAGCTCGTCACGACGATGCGCTACGCGCCGCATCTGATCGGCAACCCGGCGCTGCCGGCGCTGCACGGCGGCACGCTCGGCGCGCTGCTCGAATCGGCCGCGATCTTCGAGCTGCTGTGGCGCAGCGAGACCGTCGTGTTGCCGAAGACGATCACGGTCACCGTCGATTTTTTACGCTCGGGTACCGCGCGCGATACCTACGCGACCGCGACGATCACGCGCCAGGGCAGGCGCGTCGCCAACGTGCGCGCGACCGCATGGCAGACCGATCGCAACGCGCCGGTCGCGACCGCGCACGCGATCTTCCTGGTCATGGGCGATTAGCGCGGCGAAGCGCGATCAGCCGACGGCCGCCGCGAACACGCGCAGGTAATTCCGGCCGACGAGCTTGGCGACCTCGTCGTCGTGAAAGCCGTGGCGCTGCAACTCGGCGACGGTCGCTGCGACGAAGCTCGGTCGTGCATCGGTCCAATCGCGCTTCGGCGTCAACAGATCCATGTCGGTGCCGATGCCGACGTGATCGATGCCGATCGCGTCGACCATCGCCGCGATGCTCTCGACGAAGTCGGGCAGCGAGCTGGCCAGGTGCGTCCACACGCCGACCACGCCGCCCGCGTCGGCGACGACCTTCGCGTGCTCCGCCGTGATCAGCCGCGGCCGCATCATCTCGGCCATTCGCGCATCGCCGCTCGGCCTCCCGGCGAGGCTCGTGTGCGACACGATCAACGGTTTGGTCGCGACGCGTAGCGCGCCGAGCACGGTGTCGTGGCTCGCGTGCGCGAGATCGACGAGCATGCCGAGCCGGTTGCACGCTCTGATCACGTCGGCGCCGATCGCGGTGAGCCCGCCGAGGTGCGGCTCGCCGGTGTTGACGTCGCCGAGCGGCGCGACGGCATCGTCGTGCTCGTGCAGCAGCTGCAGATGGCGCATGCCGCGGCGATAGACTTCGTCGACCCGCTCGAGCTTGCCCGCGATGAACATCGAGCCCTCGACGCTCTGGATGATCGTCGGCGAGCCCGCGTGCAGATCGGCGGCGGAGAGCGCGCGGCGCAGGTGACCGGCGGCGAGCTGCGCGTCGATCGCGTCGAGCCAGTGCGTCAGGTTCGCGTAGAAGTCGCCTTCGGTGAAATCGAGCACGAAGCTCGCGCACACGGCGGTGAAGCCCGAGTGCGTCAGCGCATCGGCGAGCCCGAGCGGCGGATTATTCGGCGGCGGTGGTCCGCCAACGCCGTGCGGATGTGGCTCGGTGCCGGCGGGATAGACGTGGTTGTGCATGTCGATCGCGAGCAGCTTCGGCGGCGTCGCGACCGGCGTTGGTTGCTCGCGCGGGCCGGCGGCTCGACACGCGACGAGCGCACCGCTCGCACCGAGAATGCCGCCGAGAAAGCGTCGTCGCGATAGCGCCATGCGACAGGTCTACACCGGCGGATCGCGGTTGGTGCGTTGCACTTTGTTGCTAGCTGGTGCCCTGGATCTGAAGCTCGCGATCAGCGAACGCGATCGCCGAGGTGCGACCACGCGAGCGATCGTGATCGCGAACTTCAGTTTCCACGGCGCTAGCTCGGTACGACGACGATGCGCTTGCCCTGATCGCCGCGCGCCCACGCGTCGCCGATGTTCGCGAGCGGTACGGTCTCGAGCTCCATCGTCAGCGTGCCGTGCGCCGCGAGCTCGAGGATCTGCGGCAGCTCGGGCCGGATCTCCTGCGGCTGCACCGAGCCGAAGCCGCTGCCGACGATCTCGAGGCTCATGCTGCGCAGCGCGTGCGCGTGCATCTCGACGCGCGAGCCGGCCATTTCGCCGATGTTGCAGTAGCGAATGCGGCGGGCGACGAGCTGGCCGCGTGCGGCGAGCAGTGCCTCGAACGTCGCGGCGGCGGGTGCGCCCCAGACGTAGTCGAGGATCACGTCGATGCCGCCGGCGAATTCGCGCGTGAGGTTGTCGCGAAACTCGGGCGCGTCGATGCGCAATGTCGCGTCGGCGCCGAGCGTGGCGAGCACCGCGGCGTTGCGGCCGGCGGCGATCACGTGCGATGCGCCGAACGCGCGCGCGACCTGGATCGCGAGCTTGCCGCTCGATCCGGTGGCACCGAGCACGAGCACCCGATCGCCCGGCTGCATGCGCGCGCGCAGCTTGAGCGCGAGCCAGCTCGACATCGCGGGGTTGACGATCGCGGCGCCGAGCTCCGGCGACAGGCCCTTCGGCAAGAACAGCGCGGTCTCGGGCGCGACGACCGCGAGCTCGGCGAACGTGCCGTACGGCGGCCGCTGCCAGCCGAAGTAGGCGAGGCGGCCGTCGGGCAGCTCGCACACGCCGTCGACGCCGGGGATCAACGGATACTTGCCGGTGCTCGTATAGTGCTTGCCGCTCGCGTGACCGCGCACGAGCGGATGCAGGCCGGCCGCGCGTACGCGTGCGACGACCTCGCCGGCTTGTGGCTGTGGATCGGGGAATTGCTCGACGTGCGGCACGCCGCCGGCTTCGTGAATGACTGCTGCGTTCATGGTGTATCGAATGTAAGCTTTTAGTTGTGTCTGTCAGCTTGCGTCGCAGCACGCGCCGCCGCGCGACGATAACTCCGCGAAAGCAGCCTCGCCAGGCCCGCGCGCGGGAGACCGTCGAGGTGATTTTACAAGCCGCTACTTACATTTTGCAGAAGTCCGGCTACGAGACGATGACGACGAACCAGATCGCCGATCGCGCGGGCGTCAACATCGCGTCGCTCTACCAGTACTTTCCGAACAAGCAGGCGATCCTCGCCGAGCTCGCGCGCCGGCATGTCAACGAGGCGCGCGGCCGGCTCGCCGAGACCCTCGGCGAGCTGCGCACGAAGCGGCGGGTGTCATTGCGCGATGCGGTCCGCGCGATGATCGAGGTGACGTGTGCGGAGCACGCGGTCGATCCGCAGCTGCACGAGATCTTCACGATCTGGGGGCCGCGCGTCGGCTTGCCGCACGTGACGACCGCGGTCGACGCGACGATCGAGGCCGAATCGCAGGCGTGGGTCGACTCGATGCGCGGGGCGATGGCCGACCCCGAGCTCGCGCTATGGATCGCGCGCACGGCCATCCATGCGGTCGTGCACCTCGCGTTCATCGAGCGGCCGGAGATCGCTGCGAAGCCGGAGCTCGCCGACGAGCTCGCGCGTTTGCTCGTGCCATTTCTCGCGCCGCGCCGCTCAGCTCGCGGGCTGCGACGCCGGCGGTAGCCGCATCGTCACGATCGCGCCCGCGTTCGCGTGCGCCGCGATCGCGACGTCACCGCCGAGCGAGATCGCGACCGAGCGCGCGATCGCCAAGC
Source organism: Kofleriaceae bacterium (assembly GCA_036490255.1). Classification (GTDB taxonomy): domain Bacteria; phylum Myxococcota_A; class Polyangia; order Haliangiales; family Haliangiaceae; genus JABFXX01. Next base: position 2,329 of record DASXEF010000214.1, on the reverse strand, counting down.
CGCCGCCGACGCCCGCGCCGCGGCCCGGCGAGCGAAAGAACGGATCGAACACGTGCGACAGCTCGTCGGGCTCGAGCACGCTGCCGTTGTCGGAGACCTCGACGACGATCTCGCCGGCGCGCTCGCCGACCGCGACGACGATGCGATTGCCGGGATCGCCGGCGCGCGCGAAGCCCGAGACCGCGAACAGCAGCATCGCGAGCACGGCCTGACCGATCCGCGACTCGTCGCCCGCGACCAGCGGCACCGCGGAGATCTGGCGCACGACATGTGCGCGCGGCTCGAGCGTTGGCATCGCGAGCCGCAGCACGGCGGACGTGACCGCGACGAGATCGCACGGCGCGCTGCCGCCGCGTGACGCGAGCGTCTGAAACGCGCGCACGTTGCTCGCGATCCGCTCGGCGCCGGTCGTGATGTCGTCGAGCACGCGCAGCGCGGCGGCTTGCTTGGCATCGGCGAGGTTGGTGACGAGCAGCTTGCGCAGCGAGCGCAGGTTGAGCAGCACCGACGTCAGCGGGTTGTTGGTCTCGTGCGCGAATCCGGCGGCGAGCGCGCCGACGAGCGAGATCCGATCGGCCTCGAGCGACGACAGCTGCGGCGGCCGCTGGCCGACGCGATCCGACCAGATCAGCACGAGCGCGTGGCCGCGATCGACCTCGGCGTGGCCGTAGCTGACCTCGACCGGCACGGGCTGGCCGTGCTTGTCGACGAACACGAGCTCGACCGACGGCGTCAGCAGCTCGCCGGCGAGCAGGCGCTTGTACATCTGCGCGGCGACATCGCGCTGATCCGGCATCAGCAGCGCGAACGTCGGCGATGTCAGCCATTCCTCGCGCGTGTAGCCGAGCCGGCGCATCGCGGCCTCGTTCGCATCACACTTCGCGAACACGCCGTCCTCGTGGACGAGGATCACGTAGCCGATGTTCGCGCGGCTGAGCGCGTCGAGCATCGCGGGCAGCGCGAAGCGCAGATCGCGCGTCATGGCGCCGGCTTCACGAACGTGCCTTGCGTGCGATCTTTGATCACGCCCGGAAACTGCAGCACCTGATCGTGCATCGCGAGGTAGACGCCGGGCGGCACGAGCTGCACGGCGAGCAGCGCCTCGGTGAGGTTTTGCAGCGCGTCGGTCGCGCGCAGCTCGTACGGCCGCATCGCGCCGGTGAGCACGATCGGCGTCGCGGGCACGCCGAGCTCGACGATGCGCTCGCCCGAAACGCTCAAGCGATCGGTGCCGTGCACGACGACGACGCCGTCGGTCTCGCGCGCGAGCTTCACGGCGGTCTCCGCGATCAGCGTGTGATCGTCGACCGACATCTCGAGGCTGTCCTTGTTCATCAGCGCGATGCGCTGGATCGTCACGCCGCGCAGCTCGAGCGACGCGAGCATGACGTCGAGCACGGAGACCTTGTTCGCGAGCACGCCCGACAGGTCGTCGTAGGTCTTCTCGATCGTTCCGCCGGTGGAGATCAGCGCGATGCGTTTCATTGGATGTACGGCAGGCCGAAGTAAACCACGGCTCCCGCGGCGGCGGCGGTCAGCACGAGCAACAGCGCGATCACCCAGTTGCTCGTGCGTCGTACGACGGGGCGCGGCGGCGCCGGCGCCGGCGCGATCGACATCGACGCGCTCACCCGCACGTTCGCTTCGTGCAGCACGTCCGCGGCATCGACCGTCAGCGTGTGGTGGGCTTTCATCGTCGGCGCGGTCCGCGATCCGGACAGCGGGACCAGCGACGGTCGTTCGTTGCTCGCCGGCGGCGGTGGCAACGGCAGCTGCGCGATCGATTGCCGCGAGTCTGTGATCTGATCGTGGGCTTCGACCGCGACGCGTTGCGCGCTCGTCCGCAGGCGCGTCGACATCAGGTCGTCGTCGTCGAGGTCGTCGTCGTCGAAGTCGGGATCGTGCGGCTGCTCGATGCGCTCGATCACGATACTCGGCGACGGCGCGCGATTGCGCAGGATGCGAGTCGGTGCGGGCGTGTCGGCATCGCTGTTGTCGAACACGTTCGTGCACCACTCGACGACGTGCTGATCGAGCACCGCGAGCCCGAGCCGCTGCATCTCGGTCGTCAGCGCGACGCGCAGCGCCGCGGCGCGTTGCCAGCGCGCATCGGGATCGCGCTCGAGCGCGGTCATCACGATCGAATCGATCTCCGGCGGGACCTGCGTGTTGTAGATCGACGGCGGCTTGATCGGCATGCTCTTGACCCGATAGAGCGTGTCCATGTCGTCGCGACCGCCGAACAACGGGCGATTCGTCAGCAGCTCGTGCGCGATGATACCTAGCGCGAACAGATCGGCGCGCGCGTCGATCGTGCCGCCGAGATACT
>DASXEF010000189.1:0-4295 GCA_036490255.1 Kofleriaceae bacterium | reverse complement strand
GCAAGACGTTCGGCGCCGGAAACTTCCGCGCGCTGTTCGAGAGCATCGAGCGCGATCAGCGCGCTCGTGGCCTGACCTGATGGCAAGCGCGAGCTACCAGAGCGGCTTCGGCAATCACTTCGCGACCGAAGCCGTTCCCGGCGCGTTGCCGGTCGGCCGCAACTCGCCGCAACAGGTGCCGTTCGGGCTCTACGCCGAGCAGTTGTCGGGCACGTCGTTCACGTCGCCGCGCGGCGAGAACCGGCGCACCTGGGTCTATCGCATGCGGCCGAGCGCGTCGCATCCGCCATTTCACCCGACCGATGCGAACGCGATCGTCAGCGCGTTCGAGCGCGATGCCGTGACGCCGAATCGGCTGCGCTGGTCGCCTCTCGCGATGCCGGCGGAGCCGACCACGTGGCTCGAGAGCTTGTTCACGCTCGGCGGCAACGGCTCGCCGGCGCACGGGAGCGGCGCGGCGATTCACGTCTACGCGGCGACGGCATCGATGAAGCACACGTGCTTCTTCGACAGCGACGGCGAGCTGTTGATCGTGCCGCAGCACGGCGCGCTGCGCATCCCGACCGAGCTCGGCGTGCTCGAGGTCGCGCCGGGCGAGTGCTGCGTGATCCCGCGCGGCATGCGGTTTCGCGTCGAGCTCGTCGGCTCCGATGCGCGCGGCTACGTCTGCGAGAACTACGGCGCCGCGTTTCGCTTACCCGAGCTCGGACCGATCGGCTCGAACGGCCTTGCGAACCCGCGCGATTTTCTCGCGCCGGTCGCCGCGTTCGAAGACGTCGAGCACAACACGCGGCTCGTCCAGAAGTTTCAAGGCGGCCTGTGGACGACGACGATCGATCACTCGCCGCTCGACGTCGTCGCGTGGCACGGCAACTTGGCGCCGTACAAGTACGACCTCGCGCGGTTCAACACGATCGGCTCGATCAGCTTCGATCATCCGGATCCGTCGATCTTCACGGTGCTGACGTCGCCGAGCGACACGCACGGCGTCGCCAATTGCGACTTCGTGATCTTCCCGCCGCGCTGGCTCGTCGCCGAGGCCACGTTCCGGCCGCCGTGGTTTCACCGCAACGTGATGAGCGAGCTGATGGGCCTCGTCAAAGGTGTCTACGACGCGAAAGCCGAAGGCTTCGTGCCCGGCGGCGCGTCACTGCACAACTGCATGAACGCGCACGGTCCGGATCGCGCGAGCTACGAGAAGGCGATCAGCGCCGAGCTCGCGCCGCAAAAGCTCGACGACACGCTCGCGTTCATGTTCGAGACGCGCTGGGTGATCGCGCCGACGAAGCAAGCGCTCGACAGCGCCGCGCTCCAGCAGGATTACGACACGCACTGGGCGCAGTTCGCGAAAGCGAAGCTGCCGTAGATCGATCAGAGCGCGGAGCGCGCGAGGCGATCCGGGCCGCCGGCGGCGATCGTCTCGCAGATCGAGTCGAGTGGGTCGAACACCGCCCAGGCTTCTCGGTTCGTGATCCCGCCGATCACCTCGGCGACGCGACGTTCGAGCTCGTCATCGCGCTTTCCCTTCCAGAGCTTGTCTGCGAGCGCGACGAGCAGATCTTCGATCGCAATCCCGGGTTCGGCCCACGACGCATGCGTCACGCAAAATCGCGCGAGCGTCGGGGCGACTCCGTGGTCGATCAGCAGCGCCTCGCCGGCGAGCTCGTGGCGGTTTCCGGGTGCGCTCATTTCCTCGGGATGGACGATCTTGCCCGCGTCGTGAAGCGCGGCGCCGACGAGGATTTGCTCGCGGTCGAACGCCAAGCGCAGATCGCGCCGCAACCGATCGCAGAGCGTCGTCGCCGCTTCGAGCACGAGCTCGTGATGTCGAACGAGCCACGGTGCGGCACCGAGCTCGGCGAGCAACTGAAGGGCATCGCGCGGCGTCATCGCGCTAATTCGACTGCACGATCATCACCCAGTCGAAGCGAACGCTCGCCGCTTGCGAGCTGATCGCGATCGTCGGTGTGGTCGTCGTCAGTGTCGAATCGCCGCCCGCCATGCCGGTCGATCCGGAGACCGTATCGACGCAGTTGTACTTCTGGTCGGCCCGCGTGATCGCGAGCTGACGCGTATCGTCGAGGTTGACGGTCTCGGCCTGGAACACGACTTCCGGCCCGCTCGGCAGCGTGTAGACGTCGAGAAAGCCGGAGCCGCTCGAGTCGGTGCCGACCTCGCATGCGATGCCCGTGTCGGGCGTCGGATCGCCGGTGTCGACCACCGAGGCGATGCTCGGAACCATCGGGCCGGCGACCTCCGAGATGATCGCGAGTTGCGTCGTGATCGTCTCGCGGCCGGTCGCGACGAAGCCCGTGAACTCCCACGCGAGTGCCGAGAACCCGCCGCTGCCCGGATCGTCGGCGATCACGCTGTCGCCGGCGGGCGTGACGGTGCCGATCGTTCCCCAGCCGCTGCTGCTCGGCACGCCGTGATGAAAGCCTTCGAACAGGATGATCTTGTCGCCCGGCGTGGTCGGGCGCGGATCGCACTTGTCGCCGACGCCGTCGCCGTCGCTGTCGACTTGCGTCGTGCTCGCGTACGCCGGGCACAGATCGCAGACGTCGCCCCACGCGTCGCCGTCCTCGTTCTCTTGGCCGGGGTTCGCCACTTCGGGACAGTTGTCGAGGCTGTTGATGATGCCGTCGCCGTCGTCGTCACCGAGCGGGTTATCGCCGTCGGGCGGCGGCCGGTTGCCGTCGGGCGAGGGGCCGCTGCCTTGCTGCATGCCGCCGCACGTGTACGCGTTACCGCTCGGCAGGCACTGCTCGCCGTTCGGGCACTGGGGCGCGGCCGGATCGCACGGCACGTTCGACGCGTAGTTCGGACCGTAGCAACCGAGCAGCAGCGCGATCGCGAGCGATCTCATCGCTTGACCCGCTCGACGAACGCGACGAACGCGGCCGCGAATCGCGCGAGCAGTTGCCGCGTCGGATCGTCGACGAGCGCGCCGCTCGAATCGAAGCGCTCGTGCGCGCGCGGGATCAAGACTTCGGGCTGGTTCATGCACGGCGAGTCGCTGTAGACGAGGATCTGGCGCATGTGACTCTGCGCGCGGATCGTGCCGCTCATCCCGGTCGCGGCGCCGACCAACCCGATCGGCTTGCCACGCATCGGCGAGCTCGCCGGCGGTCGCGACACCCAATCGAGCGCGTTCTTGAGCCCGCCGGGAATCGAGTAGTTGTATTCGGGCACGCCGAACACGACGCCATCGGCGCGCGCGATCGCGGCTTTGAGCTCGGCGACGAGCGGCGGATCGTCGAGGTCGTTCGAGAAGATCGGCAAGCGCTCGAGCCCGTCGTGGATCGAGAACGTCACGGGTTCCGGCATCGCTGCACCGACAGCCGACAGCAGCGCGCGGTTGATCGACGCCTTGCGTACGCTGCCGCAGATGCCGAGCACGGCGACCACGACTCAGAGTAACCAAATCGACGGTGGGACGTATACTCCGCACTATGTTCTTCTCGGACAAGAAGCTGCGGATGCCGTCTGCCGAACAAGCACTGCCGGGTCGCAACTCCGCGATGCCCGTCGGCGAGACGCACTTCGTCACTGGCCATCGCATCAAGCCGCCGTTTCCCGATGGAATGGCGCGCGCGATCTTCGGTATGGGCTGCTTTTGGGGCGCCGAGCGCAAGTTCTGGCAGACGCCGGGCGTGTACTCGACGGCCGTCGGCTACGCGGGCGGCTACACGAAAAATCCCACCTACGAAGAGGTGTGCTCGGGCGCGACCGGTCACACCGAGGTCGTGCTCGTGGTCTACGACCCGACGAAGGTCACGTACGATCAGCTCCTGCGCGTGTTCTGGGAGAACCACGATCCGACGCAGGGCATGCGCCAAGGCAACGATGCCGGCACGCAGTACCGCTCGGCGATCTACACGACGACACAGGAGCAAGCGAAGCTCGCCGAGGCGTCGCGCATCGCGTATGAAGCCGAGCTCGCGAAAGCCGGCCACGGCACGATCACGACGGAGATCCGCGAAGCACCCGAGCTGTATTACGCCGAGGACTATCACCAGCAATATCTCGCCAAGAATCCAGCCGGCTATTGCGGGCTTGGCGGCACCGGCGTGTCGTGCCCGATCGGCGCCGGCGTCAGCGCCTGATCGCCGGATAGTTCGCAGCGAAGACTGGTTTCCGCCTTCGCTGCGGGCCTGCAAAAACGATTTGTTAACCATAATTGGTGCAAGACTTTAAGCTGTCTCGCTATGAGGGATGGCTCCGGTGCGGGTTGCGCGCGCGTTTCGATTGCCGACTATTGCTGCCATGGCCGCCCTCGCCTTGTCGGGCTGCAT
>DASXEF010000152.1:0-10999 GCA_036490255.1 Kofleriaceae bacterium | reverse complement strand
CCGCGCGGCGCGACGCGGACGTGCGCTTTCACGCGATCGAGCAACGCCGGCACGTGGGAGATCACGCCGACTTGCCGGCCGGTCGCCTGCAGATCGTCGAGCACGGCGAGCGCGGTATCGAGCGTCGCCGGATCGAGCGTGCCGAAACCTTCGTCGATCAGCAGCGTGCGCACGCGGACATCGTGCGCCGACATCGACGACAGGCCGAGCGCGAGCGCGAGCGAGACCAAGAAGCTCTCGCCGCCCGACAGGCTCTGGACCGAGCGCACTTCGCCGCCGAAATCGCGATCGATCACCTGGAGCTCGAGGTCGTGCTTGGGCACGCGCTCGAGCTGGTAGCGCGGCGCGAGCTCTTCGAGGTGCGAGTTCGCGACGGCGAGCAGGCCGTCGAGCGTGAGGCTCTGCGCGAAGCTGCGGAACACCTTGCCGTCGTGCGAGCCGATCACGTGGCCGAGCACGCGATCGAGCTCGGCGGCGCGTTCGGCCTCGGCGACCAGGTCGAGCGCCGCGGCGCGACGCGTGCGGGCATCGTCGTCGGCGGCGAGCGCGGCGGCGGCACGCGCGGCGGCATCGACCGCGCGTGCGACGTTCGCCGCGAGCTCGTCGAGATCGCCGTCGACCTCGTCGTCCGGCTTGGTGACCGCGTGCTCGGCGACGAGCCGCGCGTGCTCGCGGACGAGTGCGTGAGCGCGGTCGAGCGAGCGAGCGATGCGAGCGAGCTCGTCGGCGAGCGCTTCGGCGCGCGCGGGACCGTCGCCGAGTAAGCGGCGGAGCGCATCGCCATCGAAGCCGACTTCGGCGCGTGCGGTCTCGAGCGCGACGACGGCGACCGCGAGCTCGGCGGCGCGATCGCGCGCTTCGTCGGTGAGGTGAGCTTCGCGCACGTTTGCTTCGGCGACCTCGCGCTCGGCGGCGAGCCGCTCGCGATCGGCGGCTTCGAGCGCACCGGCGAGCTCGGCGTCGACGCGCACGATCTCGGCCGCGTGTCGCCGCCACGTCGCGACGAGCTCGGCGATCGCGCGGCGCGTGCGCTCGGGCTCGCCCGCTGCGACGGACCAGCGCGCGACGGCTTCGGCGAGCTGAGCTGCGAGCTCGGTCATCCGCTCGACGCGGCTATCGCGCTCGCCGCGGGTGCGCTCGATCGCCTGCGCGACGACCGCGAGCTCGGCATCGACCTCGCGCAACGCGCCACCGTGATGCTCGACCTCGGCCGCGCACATCTGCACGCGCGCTTGCGCGTCGGCAACGGCCTTTGCAGCCGCTTCGGCCTGGCTGCGCGCAGCTCGCGCGGCTTCGAGCTTGGCGCGCGCGGCTTCGGCGCGTTCGTCGGCGAGCGCCTCGGCTTCGCGCGATGCCGGATCGCCGACGAGCACGAGCTCGCCGAGCGCCGCGAGCTGCTCGCGCCAGGTCTTGCCGGCCGCGTCGACATTCGCTTCGGCGGTGCGGCGCAGATTCGCGAGCCGAGCCATATCGGCCGAGCGCGACCCGTCTCGCGCGTCGAGCTGCGCGAGCTCCGCGCGATGCGCATCGCCGAACGCGATCGCTTCGTCGCGCTTGGTCTCGGCATCGGCGACGAGAGTGTCGAGCGCGCCGCGTTCGCGCCACGGATGCTCGGCGGCCCCGCACAACGGGCACGGCTCGCCGTCGACGAGCTCGGCGCGCGCGTGGTCGTAGCCGGCGACGCGGCGCAGCTCGACGACTACGCGCTCGCGTTCTGCGACGAGCACGCGTGCGCCTTCGAGCTCGGTCGCGAGCACGACGCGGCGCTCGCCGTCGCCGGCCGCGCGATTTTCGAGCTCGGCGAGCTGATCGTCGAGCTCGCCGCGGGCACGTGCGGCATCGCGCGCGTTGCGTGCGGTCGCGACGAGCCGCTCGAGCTCGGCGTGATGGCTTCGCGCGGCGTCTTCGGCGCGGCGCGCGGCATCGAACGGCACGCCGCGCGCGTTGAACGCGTTGGCCGCGGCCACCGCTTTCGCGTGCGCCGCCGATGCCGCGCGATGATCGGCGACGACGGCAGCGCGCTTACGATCGAGCGCGGTCGTGCGCGCGGCTTGATCCGCGAGCGTGCGATCGGCGACGGCGATCGCATCGCCGAGCTGCGCGTGCTGGCCGAATCGCGCATCGAGCTCCGGCCACACGGCGATCTCCGGCGCGAGCGCCGCGCGGTCGCCGAGCCACGCGGCGGCATCGCGGGTCGCGATCGCACGCGTCGCGAACGCGGCGGCTTCGCCCGACGGTGCGCGAGCGGGCTGCTCGACGAGGCCGGCCGCTTGCCGCGCGTCGCGAATCGGCGCGTGCAACTGCGCCAAGCGCTCGCGATGCTCGGCGAGCTCGCCGTGGCGCGCATTCGCGCGTGCGGTCGCGTCGCGGGCTTGGCCGAGCTTGCCGCGCGTGACCGCGAGCTGGCCATCCAGCGTTTGCTCGTGATGCCAGACACCGCGCAGTGCTTCGGCGCGCCGGCGTAGCTCGAGCTCGGTGCGCAGCGGCTCGGCGGCGCGCGTGCCCTCCTCGGCCGCGCGTGCCGCGGCTTCGGCCTGCACGAGCTCGCGCGCACGACGTTCGGCTTCGGTCCGCCAGCGCGCGAACGCTTCGGCGCGGGTCAAGCGCTCGCGCGCGGCGTCGCGTGCGAGGTGCGCGAGCTCGAGCTCGGCGACCGCCAGAGCGCGCGCGTCGTCGGCGAGCACGCCGATCGCGAGCGCGGCGCCGTGTTGCTCGCGCAGCTGTTGCTCGGCGAGCGTGGCGCGAAGGTGCGCGGCGATCGACAGCCGCGAGTAGATCTCGGTGCCGGTCATTCGCTCGAGCAGCTCGCTGCGATCTTTGCCGTCGGCGCGCAGGAACGCGGCGAAGTCGCCTTGCGCGAGCAGGGCAGAGCGCCTGAATTGATCGAACGTGAGCCCGAGCCGATCGACGATCGCCTTGAGCGTCTCGGTCTTCGTGCCGCCGAGCCGCTCGGCGATGCGCGCGTCGTCGTCGAGCGCGGCGAGCGAGACCTGGACGTCTTGCAGGTTGCCGTCGCTCGCGTTGCGCGCGCGACGCACCTGCCAGCGCGCGCGATAGCGCCGGTGATCGCCGCTCTCGAAATCGACCTCGGCGTAGCCGTTCGAGGCACCGCGGCGCAGCAGCGTGCGAACATCTTGCGCGCCGAGCGTGGCCGGATCGTCGTCGCTGCGGCCGACCTTGAACGGGCTGTGATTCGCGAGCCGCGGCGTGCGATCGAACAGCGCGGCACACATCGCGTCGAGCAGCGTGCTCTTACCGGCGCCGGTCGGCCCGACGATCGCGAACACGCCGGCATCGCCGAGCGGGCCGCGCGCGAGATCGATCTCGAACTCGCCGGCGAGGCTCGCCAAGTTGCAGCCGCGGATCGCGAGGATCTTCATGCGTCGCCTCGCACGTCGGCGAGCAGCCGATCGAACGCGCCGAGCACGGCATCGCTCGGCGGCTCGGCGTGATCGCGCGACCACAGCTGCGCGAACACGTCGCGCGGATCGAGCTCGGCGAGCCGGCGCACGTTGACGCGCTCGGCGAGCGCCGCGTGATCGCCGGTACCGACGACGCGCAGTTGCACGAGCCGCGCACGTTTGCCGTCGAGCGCGTGCTCGATGCGCGCGCGCAACTTCGGCTCGGGTCGCTCGAGCGTGACCTCGACGTCGAGGTACGGCCACTGGATCACGTCGCCGGCAGCCGGTGGCAACGCCGCGATCGAGCCGAGGACGTCGTCGAGCGCGCCGGCGATCCGCGCGATCTCGACCGCGCGCGGCACGTCGAGCGTGCGCACACCGGCGAGCTCGCCGTTCGCGAAATCGACGATCGCGACCTGGTGGCGATAGCGCGCTTCATCTAACGCCAGCGCGATCGGCGCGCCCGCGTAGCGAATCGAGTCGCGCCCGACGCGTTGCGCGCGGTGCAGGTGGCCGAGCGCGACGTAGGAGATCTCGGCCGGAAACATTCGCAACGAAGTCGATTCTTGGCCGCCGATCGCGATGCGACGCTCGCTCAGCGCCGACGGGTCGGCGCCGGTCATATAGAGGTGGCCGAGCGCGATCAGCGCCTGACCCGAGCCGCGTCGCCGGCGGGCCTCTTCGAGCACCTCCCCGTAGATCGCGGCGAGCGGGTCATCGAGCTCGAGATCGACGTCGACCGGACGCAAGAACGGCACGGCGGCCACGAGCCCACGCCCCGCGCCGACCGGCAGCAAGATGCGGTCGTGGTCGAGCGCCCCAGCCGGCGTCCTCGGCAAACGCCCGATCACGTGGACGCCGAGCTCGCGCAACACCGCCGATGCGGCGCCGAGCCGCGCCGGTGAATCGTGATTACCTGCGATCGCGACGATATCCATCGCCGGGCAGCTTCGCCGCGCCGCGGCGAGCCACTCGAACCACATGGTTTCGGCGGTCGCCGGCGGGGTCGCGCTGTCGAACACGTCGCCCGTGATCACGACAACATCGGCTGCCTCCCGTTTGCACGTTTCGAGCAACCACGCGAGGAACGCCGCGTGCTCGTGCTCGCGCGTGACCTCCTTCAGCGTGTGCCCGAGGTGCCAGTCGGACGTGTGGAGCAGCCTCATCGAGCGTGCACGATGACACGGGGGTCTGATAGGTTCCCCGCATGCATCGTGTTGCCCTGTCGCTCGTCGTCGTCATCGCAGCGTGCAGCAGCGGGTTCGAGACCGGACCTGCATCGCTGACCGGGATCAGTCCGATGATCCAATCGGCCGGCGCCGTCTCGTTCACGATGGCCGACGCCTCCGGCACCACGTACATCGGTTGGGAGCTGCAGTTCTTCTCGAACGGCTCCGGCTACGACTGCCTGAGCAACAACGCCGACGAGGTCGCCGACTTGTTCATCTGGACCGATCAAACGCCGAACGGCAGCACGCGCGCGACGCTGCCGACCGGCGACGTCTCGATCGTTCCTGCAGATCCGCCGATGGTGCCGACGAGCCCGGGCGCGGTCGTCGGTCACTTCGCGATCGACGGCGTGCACCAGGTCACCGGCGATCTGACGCTCAGCGACGTGCACGAGACCTCGTCGAATCAGATCGATCGCTTCGTCGGCTCGCTCACCGCCGCCGGCACGAGCGATTCCGGCGACGACATCACGGTCTCGGGCTCGTTCACCGCGCCGGTCTGCGAATAATCACGGCACCAGCACGAGCTTGCCGCGAGCGCGGCCGGTCAGGCTGGCGGTCATCGCCGCGCGCCAATCGTCGAGCGGATACGTCTGCGCGATCGGCACGCTGAACGTGCCAGCCGCGGCGAGCTCGACGAACTGCGCGTATGCGGAGTGATAGAGCTTCGGCGATTCGCCGAACGAGTGGCGTGCGCCGGCCGCTTTCGAGCCGGCGAGGTCGCTGATCGTCAACACGCGCTTGGGGTCGCCGCCGGCGGCTTTGACGAGCTCCGGGATCGCGCCGCTCGGCGGTGCCGTATCGAGCACGAGATCGACGTCGCCACCGGCAAGCGCGCGCACGCGATCGGCGAGACCTGCGCCGTACGGCGTGACGTCCGCGCCGAAGCCGCGCAGTTGCTCGGCGTACGTGTCGCCCGCGGTCGCGATCACGCGTGCGCCACGGAGCCGCGCCATCTGCACGGCCGCGAAGCCGATCACGGTGCCGGCGCCGCTGACCACCAGCGTGTGGTTTGCGGCGACGCCCAAGTTTTCGATGCTGCGGTACGCGGTTTCGATCGCCATCGGCAGCGCGGCGGCCTTCACGAGGTCGAGGCTCGCCGGCACGCGCGCCCAGTGATTCAAGATCGCCGCGTCGCCGGCACCGGCGATCGGCGCGTTTGCGAAGTCGGCCGCGCCCATCACGCGATCGCCGACCGCGACATCGGTGACGCCAGCGCCGATCGCGTCGACGACTCCGGCGACGTCGAGCCCGATGCCGCGCGGTAGAGCTTTCGCGAACAAGCCGCGGCACAGCGCCCAATCGGCGGGGTTGAGGCCACACGCGTGAACGACGACGCGAATGCGATCGGCTGCAGGTTCCGGCGGCTCGACGTGATCCAGTTGCAGCACGTCGGCGGGCTCGCCATAGCGATGAAAGCGAAGCGTCCTGATCGACATGCGTTGACCATAGGTCTCGCGCTCCGTATTCTCCACGCGAACTCGTCCGTGATTTCGTCGCAATCGTACGGAGAACCATGGATCCGCTGTCGAACGTGCTGTCGCTCGTCAAAGTTCGCGGCTACTACGCGGGCGCGCTGAGCGGCGGTGGCCGATGGGCGTTTCAGTTCGAGTCGCACGAAGGCATCAAGTGTTACGTCGTCGCCAAAGGCACGTGTTGGTGCGTGATCGACGGCGTGAAGAAGCCGGTGAAGCTCGCGACGGGCGACTGCTTGATGCTGCCGCACGGCGGCGGGTTCAAGCTGTGCAGCGATCTCGGCGCGCGCGCGAAAGATGCCCGCGTGCTGCTCACCCATCTGCCGACCAACGGCATTCGCGTGTTCGCGCCGGGCGACGACGTGCTCATCCTCGGCGGCCACTTCGCGCTCGAGGGCGATTCCGAGCTGTTGCTCGACGTGCTGCCGCGTTTCGTCCACGTCGAGACCGATGCCGAGAAGCGCGTGATGCGCGGCTCGGTCGAGCGCATGTTGGATGAGCTGCGCGACCCGCAGCCGGGTGGATCGCTGATCGCGCACCACAGCGCGTACACGATGCTCGTGCTCGCGCTGCGCTCGTGCGTCGCCGGCGAGCGCGGCGTCGGCTGGCTCTACGCGCTCGCCGATGCGCGGATCGCGCGCGCGATGTCGCGGATGCACGACGAGCCGGCTGCGAGTTGGACCGTCGAATCGCTCGCCGAAACCGCTGGGATGTCGCGCACCACGTTCGCGGAGCGGTTTCGCGAGACCGTCGGCGCGACGCCGCTCGAATACCTGACGCGCTGGCGCATGCAGCTCGCCGGCGATCGCTTGCGCCACAGCCACGACTCGGTCGGCGCGCTCGCGCGGCTCGTCGGCTACGACTCGGAGAGCGCGTTCGGCGCCGCGTTCAAGCGCGTGATGGGCGCATCGCCGCGCGCCTATCGCCGTCAGGTTTCGCCTTTGCCCTGAACTTCGCGCAAGAACGCTTCTTCGGTCGTGTTGAGCGGGCGGCCCTTGAGTCGCTCGAGCTCGTCGCGCGAGATCCCGCCGACTTTCTGGCGATGGCGCGCCATCGCGACGTGCGCGCGCGCGATCGATCCGATCACGTCTTCGTAGCCTTCGTACGGCTTGGGCACGCGCTCGGGATGCGCGCGCAGCATCTCGGTGATGCGCGCTTCGTGACGCGCGACGACGGCCTGGAGCGACGTCGACGTCGGCAGTCGCTCGACCTTCGCTTCGGGCGGCGGCTCGAGCCGATCGAGCCCGTGCGTGTTGCTCGTCACGACGAAGATGCCGGCGATCTCGCTGCACAGCTCGACGACGTGCAGGTGGCGCGGGAACAGCTGCACGAGCTGCAGCATCGACACCACGACGCCGCGCGGATGCAGGTGATATACGTTCGCGCGGATCATCTGGCCGGCGTCGGTGAACAGCCGCATGAACGTGCGGCTCTGCGGGTAGATCCGCGACAGCGTCAGATCTTCGACGTCGGCGAGCCAGTTGTAGCCCTTCGCTTCGAGCTCGCTGCGCGCGCGATCGTAGAACTCGAGATCGGCCTCGCCGAACGCCGCGGGCGAAACCCGCACGAGCTCGTGCGGCTCGCCGTAGACCGCGTCGAGCCTCGCGCGCAGTGCCGCGCCGCCGAGCCCGCGCGGCTTCTTGATGCCGAGTGCGACCGCGACGACGAGCCACAAGCCCATCATGAGGAAGAACACTTCCACGCCGGTATAGTGTACCGCGTGATCACCTGGAACGACGTCGTCGCCGCGCGCGAGCGCATCGCGCCCTATATCTCGCCGACGCCGTTGCGCAGCTACGCGACGCTCGACGCCGAGCTCGGCATGCGCGTGCTCGTCAAGCACGAGAATCATCTGCCGACGAACGCGTTCAAGGCGCGCAACGCGATGAGCTTGATGACGGCGCTATCGCCGGAGCAACGCGCGCGCGGCGTGATCGCGGCGACGCGCGGCAACCACGGCGCGGGTCTCGCGTGGGCCGGCCAGACGCTCGGCGTGCCGGTCGTGATCTGCGTCCCGATCGGCAACAACTCCGAAAAGAATGCGGCGATGGTCGGCTTCGGCGCCGAGCTGATCGAGGTCGGCAACGATTACGACGAAGCGGCGCAGCACGCGGCGCGACTCGCCGGCGAGCGCGGCTTGCACGTCGCCCACTCGACGAACGATCCGAACGTGATCGCCGGTGCGGCGACGCTGTTCGCCGAGATCTTCGAGCACGCTGCGCCCGACGCGTGCGTCGTCGCGGTCGGTGGCGGCTCGCAAGCGGTCGGCGCGATCGTCGCGCGGCGCGATCGCACGGTGCCGATCTTCGGTGTCCAAGCGGCGGGCGCATCGGCGATCCACGATTCGTGGCACGCTAAGCAGCGGCTCACGACGCCGCGCGCCGATACGTTCGCCGATGGCCTCGCGACGCGCGCGACCTACGACGCGACCTGGCCGGCGCTGCGCGACGGGCTCGCGGGCTTCGTCGCGGTCAGCGACGACGCGATCGCCGCGGCGATTCGCATGCTGCTGCGCACGACGCACAACTTGGCCGAAGGTGCGGGCGCAGCCGGGCTCGCCGGCCTCGTCGCGCTGCGCGATCAGCTCGCCGGCAAGACGGTCGCGATCGTGCTGTCGGGCGCGAACATCGACGCCGAGACGCTCAGGCGCGTGCTTTCGTAGCCGGCACGGCGAGCGCGATCACGAGCGCGGCGAGGCTCGCGCCGAACGCGCTCCACGCACCGATGCCGAACACGACGAACGCGGTGAAGCCGATGCCGAGCGCGATGAACGCGAACGGGCTCGCGCCGGCGATCAGCGCGACCCAGCCGGCTTTGGTGCTCGTCGAGGTGCCGCTGATCGCCGCGACGACGCCGGCGATCGCGATTCCCGATCCGGTCATCGACATCGCGTCGGTGTGGATGCCGCCGGCGACGAAGAAGCCGACGACCATCGCGAGGCCGCCGATGATACGCAGCTGGCGCCGCGCGACCGGCACGCCGAGCAACACGGCGAGCGCGCCGCCGACGACGAGCCAGCTGCCGGTCGACATCGTCAAGATGTCGCTCGCGAACGAGTAGATGACGTCGCCCGCGACGACGAGCCCGGCGAAGCACGCTGCGAGCCGCGTGTGCTTCGATCGCGTCGCCGCTGCCGCGGTCAGCATCGCGCCGGCCGCCGGCACGAGGAACATCCAGTGATTGTCGTGCCACGCCATCGACACGCCCGTCGCCGAGAGCTCGAAGCCGCTGACGTCGATCCACGGCAGCACCATCGCGACGACCATCACCACACCGACGACCGCCAACACCGAGAACGCCCACGCTGGAAGATTTCGCATTGGCGCGGACCATATACGGATGGTCCGACCAGCTTCAACAAACATTTACTGCCGTAGCTTCATCACCCACGCGCGCCACTTCGGCTCGAACGTCGCGAGATCTTCGCCGAGCACGGCTTCGAGCGTGGCCTTGCCGGTCTTGTCGTCGCCGATGTTGGCTTGAAACTTCGTGAAGAACGCGTGCAGCAGATCGTGCTCTTGCAGGTAATAGACGAGGTAACGCGCCTGCGCGTACGCATCCCAACCGGCGTTGTAGAACTCGTCGGTCGAAGTCGACAGCAGCGTGGTCAGCGGCGGCAACGTGTCGGCTTTGATCTCGCGCTTGAGCCCGGGCAGCCGCCAGTTGACCAGGCCGATGATGTGGCCTTTGCGCTCGCTCGGATATTCGAACAGCGACGCGAGGCCTTCGTTGAACCACGACGGCACGTCGGGGAAGTTGGCTTCCATGTACGGATGCACGAGCTCGTGTGACAGCGTGCCGAGGCCGTCGGCGTTCATGACGAGCGCGTTTTCGTCGGGCGAGTAGTAGCCGAACGGCGTGTCGGGCGGATCTTTGAAGAACTCCTTGGCGCCTTTGCGGAAGTCCTTCGAGTTCTTGAACAGCCACACCTCGAGGAGCTTGTCGGGCCGCTTCGCGAAGAAGTCCTGCTCGAGCAGCGAGCGTTTGTCGCGCAAGAATCCGGTCGCGATCCGCTTCGTGTTCGGCGCGTCGCCGACGACGACGAACGGCGGCTCGACGAGGATCGTGAAGTGCCGGCCGGCGAGCTTGGTCTCGAGCTCCTTCGCGCGATCGTCGAGCTGCTCGCGCGTCGGCTCCGCAAACGCGGCGTGAGAAATCAGGAACCCGAGGACTACCAACGCTGTCTTCATGGCTGCGAGACAGCGCGCGATCGCGTGGAGTTGCGCGGACTTTCGCACCCAAGCTCGCGCGCTCGGCCGGTGTATCGTGCTCGCGAAATGATCAAGGTCCGCTACGCCGAAGCGCGCGACGCCGAGGCGTTGATCGCGCTGCTCAAGTCGCTCGTCGCGGAGCCGGGCATCAACATTCCGCTCGCGCCCGACGAGGTCACGCTCACGATCGAGCAAGAGCGCGAGCTGATCGAGCGGCTCGACGACTCGCCGCACGGCGCGATGTTCGTCGCGGTCGATGGCGACGCGATCGTCGGCGAGCTCAGCGTCAAGGCGATCTCGACGCGCCGCGCGGTCGCTCACGTCGCGACGATCGGCATGTCGGTCGCGGCGAGCCACCGCCGGCGAGGCGTCGGCGAAGCCTTGTTGCGCGACGCGATCGCGTGGGCCGACGACAACGACTTCTTGCGGCTCGAGCTCTACGTCTACGTCCGCAACGCGCCGGCGGTCGCGCTGTACGAGAAGCTCGGCTTCGCGATCGAGGGCAAGCGCGTCGCGTTCATTCGCGAAGCCGACGCGTTCGTCGACGACTACGTGATGGCGCGACTCAGTGGCGCGGCACGGGCTGGTTGAGCACGAGCCAGTACAAGCCGAGCTGGCGCACCGATTCGAGGAACTGCGTGAAGTCGACCGGCTTGCGGATGTAGCTATTCGCGCCGAGGCCG
>DASXEF010000136.1:0-10513 GCA_036490255.1 Kofleriaceae bacterium | reverse complement strand
ATCGGCGAGCTCGTGCCAGCGCGTGACGAACGCAAACTCGCGGAGCGCGGCATCGGCGCCGAGCGCGAGCAAGTACGCGTGCGCGCGCTCGACGTTGTCGATCAGATGCAGCTTCGCGGTCGCGAGATCGGCGATGTCGAGCCGCGCGCCGGCGACGAGTGGCACCACGCGCTTCTCCTGCGTCGCGTGTGCGGCCGCATCGAGCGCGATTCGCAATCGCCGATCGCGTACGGCGAGCGCGCGCTCGGGCAGCGCGACGTAGCGCACGTCGATCCCGCGCGGATCATCGACGATGAGCGTCACCATCGTCGCGTTGCCGAGCTCGCCGAGCGGGATCGCGAGCGAGCCGTCGGCGTTCGGCACGAGGTTCGCGAGCACGACCGGGACGTCGTCGACGAAGTCGTAGCCGACGTAGGCATCGTCGATCATCGCGGCTTGCGCGGCGACACCGGATGCCGCGGCCGAACGCATCGGCGCAGCCGGCGGCGCACCGGCGAATCCACCACCGGGGCGCGGCGGTGCGATATCGGTCGTCGTCGAGCGCCGTGCCCACGGGTTGAGCAGCAGCGACGGCTTGTCGAGCTGCAGGCTCGGGAATCGCTTCGCGCCGCGGCGCTCGAGGATGTAGCGATACTCGTCGCCGAGCTCGCGGCCCGAGACATAGGCGATCGCCGTCGCGTGATCGTCGCGCCGCCGCGATGGCCGCGGATACTGCACGAGCGGTGCGATCGGTGCGGTGAAGAACCGCGTCGCGATCGCGTGCACGCGCGTGCGGCTCGTCGCACCGACGAGTTGGATCGCGAGCGCCGGTTGCGTCGCGATCGCATGGACGAGCGGCGGCCGCCGCGACAGCTGGGCGACCTGGTTCGCGCCGATGATCGAATCATCGACGACGTGACCTTCGATCACGCGCACTTCGATCGGCTCGATGCCCGGTCCGCGCAGCCGATACGTGCCG
Organism: Kofleriaceae bacterium; assembly: GCA_036490255.1. Lineage (GTDB taxonomy): Bacteria > Myxococcota_A > Polyangia > Haliangiales > Haliangiaceae > JABFXX01. The sequence goes on along the minus strand of DASXEF010000136.1, from coordinate 9,555 downwards.
GCCGCGAGCCCGCGCACGACGATGCCGCCTTCGAGCGCGAGGATCTCGGGCGAGACGTGGCGCGCCGGCGCGTTGCCGCGCACTTCGACGATCGAGATCCGGCGCACGAGCTCGGCCGAGGTCCGACTCGGCGGGATCGCGATCGCGAGCTCCTGGCCGGCCGCGATATGTGGATGCGAGCGCGGCGTATCGGTGCCGCCGAGCTCCCAGCTCTGCGACGTCGTGCCGAGCGTCGCGGTGACGCGGACGATGCCGCGCAGCTCGCCGAGCTCGCAGCGGCCGTTCGCATCGGTCGCGAGCTCCGCGTTGAACAGCATGCGGCTCCAGCGATGCACGATCCCGACGGTGATCGGCCGTTGCGCACGCGGCTCGCCGTTGCGGCCGAGCGCCGAGAGCACGAAGCCGTTCGCGGTGCGCGCGAGATAACACGCTTCGATCGCGGTGGTCGCGGCCATCGTCGCGACGGTCGCGGTCGCGGTTTGCGCGAGCTCGATCTCGCGCTGCGTGCTGACCGACTTGACCATGCCGCGCACCCAGATCTGGATCGACGCGACGTCTTCGCCGAGCGGCCATTCGAGCACGGCGGCTTCGTGATCGACGAGGACGAGCGGTTGCGACTTCGTCGTCGCGACGCCGCGATGATCGACGAGCGTGATATCCCACGTCGCGCGCTCGAGCAGCTCGAGCGAGACGGGCTCGCGCGCACACGTCAGCACGACGCGCGCGATCGCCTTCGCGGTTCTGCCGGCGGAGAGCTGCTGGCGATCGAGCACGACGTCGAGTGCGAGCGAGTAATCTTCGCCGACGAGCGAGAGCGCGCCGATCTCGGCGACGTCGCCGTGCGCGAGCAACATCGGCACGCTGGCGGGCGACGTCGAGAACGGCACCGCAAACGTGCCGTCGTCATCGGCGACGTATTCGCGATCGCCGACCCATGCTCGCGCGCCGGCGATCGCGCGTCCGGCGTCATCGAGCGCGGTCACGACGTGGCCCGCCGCACCGACGCGCGAGGTCCAGCGCAATCGACCGACGCGCACGATCGCGCGGCTCGAGATCCCGTTGCCGATCAGATCGATGACATACGTGCCGGCGCGCGCGCACATCGGCAGCGAGATCTTGCGACGCACGCGGCGCACCGGTGGCTCCGCGAACTGCAGCGAAAACTCGTGACTCGCCGCGATGCCGTCGAGGTCGACGTCGACGCCGATCGGTCGCTTCGCGTGCTGGAAGTACGCGAGCGGATCGACGCGAAACACTTTCACGACGAGCTCGGGCACGTGCTTGACGTCGGCGTCGAGCACGAGCGGCTCGCCGACGCGTGCGCGGGTCGGATTGTGCGCGCACCACGCGAGCTCGACGCGCTCGCGCAAGTCGGCGGCGCGCGACGGGCCGAGCACGCGCGTCGCGTGGTTCGCGTCGCCGTGGCCGGCGAGCAGCTGGATCGTCGCGAGCTCCGTGTCGAACCAACCGCGCTCGAGCCACGTGCTGAATTGCTCGGGTTCGCGCGCGCGCGACAGCAGCACGCGGATCAGCGTTTCGTCGCCGCCGGCGTTCGGCAAGCCGGTCACCGTCGAGAACGACGTCGACAGCTGCACGATTTCGTCGTTGCCACGACCGGATTGCGGCGCGAACGCTTCGCGACGCGGCAACGCGAGATACGCGGCGAACAGAGTCGCGTCGACGTCGGCGTCGCGGCGCAGCTGCGTGTCGAGCAAATGCCACAGCACGTGCGCCTTGAGCGAGTTGTTCGCGGGCGGCAGCTCGCGCAAGAACTGCCACAGCTCGACGAGATAGTGCTCGCGCGCTTGCACGTCGGTCGCGAGATCGATGCCGCTCGTCGGCTGCATGCGACGCACCACGGCGTGCACCCATTCGCGATGCGTCGGCAACGCGATGCGCTGCAGTTGCTCGAGCGTGAGCTCGCCGTGGGCGCGCAGCGCGCCGAATTGCGTGCGGTTCTCGCGAAGGTCGGCGATCACGAGCTCGACGAGGTTCGGATCCGCCGTGTGCTGGATCCGCGCGAGCAGCGCCGAGCGGCGCGCTTTGTCGAGCGGCGTGCCGAGCAATTCGTACAAGCCCTCGTCGCTGACCTGTGCGAGGTCGGGGCTGTGCGCGGCGCCGTCGGCGAGCAAGCGCTCCGGCTGGAACGCGACGAGCTGCGTCGGTCGCCGCGGATCGGTCTCGGGCGCTTCCGCCTCGTGCCAGTGCGACACGCCGAAGCGATCGCGAATTTGCTCGGCAGCGACGCGATTGCCGTCGCCGAGCCGATACAGCAGCTGGCGCGTACGCAGCGTCTCGAGCCGTGTCGATGATCCGTGGCGTTCCGGCCACGCGGTCAAGATCGCTTCGGCGTCGTCGAACGCACCCGCGTGCTGCGCGTGAACGCACCGGTAATAGTCGTGATCTTCGCTACCGGGAAGCAACTGGGCGAGCGCGCGGCTGCGGTCGCCGAGGGCGAGTGCTTCGAGGATCTCGAGGTCCATCGCGTGCAGTATCTGGTAACGTCCGCGCCGTGTCGCGCGGTCTACTAATGTTCGCGTTGCTCGCGAGCGCGGGAGTTGCGAGCGCGCGACCGCAGCGCCATCAGGCCGACAACATGCCGCGTGGCTTTCAGTGGCCGCCGTCGCGCACGATGATCGAAGCAGGCGTGCAATGCGAGGCGAAGCTCGACGAGCTCGGCGTCGCGTGGAAATCGGCGACGCGCGAAGGTCACGTCGTCGAGCCGATCACGCTCGCCGATGCCACGCTCGGCGGCATCGAGTACGTGCCGGTCGGCGGCAAGCTGCCGGCGATGGATTGCCAGCTCGCACTCGCGCTCGCGACGTTCGGCCCGAAGCTCTACGAGCTCGGCGTGCGGCAAGTCCGCGTCGGCAGCATCTATCGCTGGAGCAAGGTGCGCGTCGGCGGCAAGACCAAGGACATGCTGTCGCGCCACGCGCTCGGCCTCGCGATGGACGTGGTCTCGTTCGTCGACGATGCCGGCCGCGAAGCCGTCGTCGGCAAGGACTACAAAGCCGGCGACGAGCTGCTGATCTCGATCGAGCACGCGATCGACGACACCAGCGCGTTTCGTACCGTGCTCACCCCGGCTAACGACCCGATCTCGCACGCGGATCACTTTCACATCGAGGCGAATCCTGATTACTCCGACGATCGCCCGTCGACGTAGTAGAGTTGCAGCATGACGCGCCAGAGCCTCGACGAGCTGCGGTCCGCGGTGCGAGGTAAAGGCCTCCGCGCGACGCCGTCGCGCCTCGCGGTGCTGGAGCTGCTGCGATCGTCCGACACGCCGATGTCGCACGGCGACGTTGCCGATCGGCTCGCGAGCCAGACGTGGGATCGCGCGACGATCTATCGCAACCTGACCGACCTCGCCGAGGCCGGGCTCGTGCGCCGCACCGATGTCGGCGATCATGTGTGGCGCTTCGAAGCGGTCAGCGGCGAGCACGAAGTCGCCGCGCATCCTCATTTCGTGTGCACCGAATGCGGCACCGTCGAGTGCTTGCCCGAGATCGAGCTCTCCGTGCGCACGCGCGGTAAGCCACCGCGCGCGGTCAAGCAGCGCCGCGTCGAAGTTCAGCTGCGCGGCTTGTGCGACGCCTGCGCGTAACTGCCTACGGCATCACGCGAATACACGCCTCGAACCACGCTTCGCCGAGCCGGTCGTCGCGCTGGATGATGAACAGCGGCACGTCGGTCACGCCGGCGACCGAATCGGGCGCGGTCCAATCCGTGTAGAGCGGCGGCGTATTGCCGAACACGTCGACCGGACCGCCGGTCGAATCGCTCGAAAAACTGCCGTTACCCGCGTTCCATTGATACGAGATCGCTTCGGTGAACATCTGCGAGCCGCCGTCGATCGTCGGCACGACATAGACCTCGTGAATCCCCGGCGGCTCGATCGGCGTGAACCGAATCACATCGTCGGTGTTGACGGTCAGCGGCGTCGTGCCAGTCGCCGCGAGATCGGCGCAGCGCACGAGCGGCAGATCCGCCGAGCCGTTGCCGTCGACCTCGGCGGTCATGCCCATGAGCGTCGGATTGGTATTTTGCGTGACCGTCGATGGGATGCGCGGGATCACCTGGAGATTCTTCGCGCCGAACTGATCGTTCGCGGGATCCGAGCCGACGTCGCCGACCTCGAGCAACAAGCCGTAGTTCACGCCGCCGAGCCCCATCAGCGGATCGTTCTGGATCGAGTTGAGCAGCACGCTCGCGAAGTCGTCGTTCGGCTGGATCGTGCCGCACAGCTGCGGCTCCGGCGACGTCGTGTCGGGATCGGCGATCGTGCCGCTGCCGATGAAGATCTGCGGCGAGATCGCCGAGCCGTCGTTCGTGCCGTCGGTGCAGCGATCGTTGATCGCGAGGTTGCACATCGTCATCGTCCAGTTGAGGCCGCCGTCGAAGCTCGGATCCGACGTCAGCGCGCAGATCGTCGTCGGCACGAGCTGGGCGAGAATATCGGCGGGCTGCGACGACGCCGAAATATCGACGACCTGATTCGCAGGCTCGGCGACCATCGACTCGATCCGCAGATCGAGGACGATGTCGGGATCCGGGAAGTTCGCGCATGCCGCGACGAACGCGAAGAGGGCGATGCGCTTCACCACGTGCCTTTCACGCCGAGATCCGGCACGAACGGGAAGCTCGTGATCGGCGCGCTCTCGCGATAGCGATAGTCGTACTGGATCGCTTCGACGTTGGTCTGATCGAGCGCGTTGATGACGTCTAGATACACGCCGAACGTCCAGCGATTGAACAGCCAGTCTTTCTCGACGCGCGCGTCGAGCTGCGAGAACAGCGGCAGCCGCACCGAGTTCGTCGCGCCGTGCACCGCTACGTACGCGCCCGCATCGGCGTCGTAGGTCGCGCCGACCACCGGCGTGTACGGCCGGCCGCTCGCGAGCTGATAGCGCAGGCCGAGTTCCCAACCGCCGCCGGGCTTCCAGCTCGCGATCGCGTTCATCACGTGCGGCTCGTCGAACGCGGTCGCGTGCCACGTATCGGTCGACGTGCTGTATTGCAGCGCGCGGCTGTACGTGTACGAGAGCCACGCGTAGAAGTGCTCGGAGATCTCGCGCTTGATCAACAGCTCGAGGCCGTACGCGTAGCTGTGGCCGTTGTTGTCGAAGTTGACGAACGTGTACGTGCCGTCGCTGTTCGCGATCGCGGCGTCGGTGAACGCGACGAGATCGCGGCGATCGACGTAGAAGATCTCGCTGTCGACCGACCACAGATGGTTCGGTCGAAACTCGTAGCCGAGCCCGTATTGCGTGCCGTGCTCGAGCCCGACGTTGGGATTGCCGAAGCGGCTGTCGAACGTCTCCGGCACCGGTGGCTCGGTGAACTCGCCGACGTAGGCTTTCAGCGTCCAGAAATCGTCGAGCTTGTAGCGCAGCACGATGCGCGGATCGATGTTGCCGCGGTATTCGCCGTCGAGGATGTAGCCGTCGAGCCGCAGCGTCGGGATCAGCCGAATGCGATCGGTGAGATCGATGCCGAGGTCGGCGTAGATCGCGCCGCCGAGCAGCGATGCGCCGCGAAAGATGTCGGTCGGCGGCACGTTCACGCTCGCCGTGCTCGTCACGCCGGTGTCGTCGATCGGCAACAGCGCTTCGTACGACGTCACGCGCGACACGATATCGATCCCGGTGTCGAGGTGAACGCGCGGCGCGACGTTGCCTTCGATGCGCATGCGATACGACAGGTTGTCGGTGATCACGCCGAGCGAGCTGAACGGGCCGTCGGCATCGGCCTCGGCGCCCGACAGCGTGATCGTGTCGCGACCCCACGCCGGCGAGATCGTGAGCTTCAAGTCGCCGCCGAGCGGCTTCGAGTACGACGCGAGGATGCGAAAGAACTTCGTCGAGCTGTTGAGCTCCTCGGACGTCGCGGTTTCGGGATCCGAGTCGAGCACGTGCAGCCCGTCGGAGCTGCCGAACAAGAACAGGCTCAGCCGGCCGTTGTCGTGCATGTTGTAGTCGATGCGCGCCTGATAGTCGTAATAGATCGGCGTGACGATGCGCTCGCCGCCGTCGCTCGGCTTGGGCAGCACGAAGCCGAGCAGCGCGTCGATGTACGAGCGGCGGCCGGCGACGGCGACCGACAAGTCGTCGGTGATCGGCACGCGGACGTAGCCGCCGGCGTCGAGAAAATCGACCTTCGCTTCGCCGTGAACGCCGTCGGTTTGGGTCGGCCGCGTCTCGAGCGCGACGACGCCGCCGTCGAAGCGGCCGAACCGGCCGGGAAAGCCGCCGGGATACAGCGTCAGCGACTCGAGCATCTGCGCGTTGAAGATCGACGGGCCGCCGAGGAAGTGAAACAGCGCCGGCACTTCGTGGCCGTCGATGAAGATGCCGCTGTCGTTCGGATTGCTGCCGCGAATGATCAGCAAGCCGAGCCCGAACGGCGCGCGCGCGACGCCGGGCAGCGTCTGCAGCACGCGGATCGGATCGCCGAACGTGCCGGGCACGCTCGTCAGCTGATCGCGCGTCAGCGTGCGCTTGGTGACCTCGAACGCTTCTTTCTCGCCTTCGAGCACGGTCTCGTAGGGATTGCCGCCGCGCGGCCGCAGCCACAAGCGCACTTCGAGTGCCTCGCGCTTCGAGATCGCGATCTGCCGCGAGAACCGATCGTATTTGTCGTCGACCGCGAGCAGCTGGTAGTTACCGGCCGCGACGCCGTGAAAGAAGAAGCTGCCGTCGTTGCCGGTGACGACGTCGAGGCCGAGCTCTTTGATCGATACGATCACGCCGGCGAGCGGCTTGCGCGTGCCGCGCTCGACGACGGTTCCGGATAGCGTCACCGGCGATGCCATCGGCCCGGCGTGGTTCGGCGGACCGTCGTGATCGTGATCGGCGGCTTTCGGCGGCGGTGGAGGCGGCGGCTCTTCGACCTGCTTTTCGATCACGAAGTTGATCGTGGTCTCGACCGTGATCTTGCCGGGCTTGCCGTCGATCTCGGCGGGCTCGAAGATGTACTGCATCGCCGCGGCTTGCGCGGCTTCGTCGAAGCCGTCGCCGACCGGATCCACGACGTCGACGCTCGTGACGATGCCGGTCTCGTCGATGTGGATGCGAACTTTGACTGTCGCTTCCTTGCCGGCCTGCAGCGCGGCCGGTGGATATTCCGGCGCCTGCGCCTGGATCAGCTTCGGCGACTTCGTGACCACGCCGGTCGGCTTCGGCGCGGCCGGCGCCGGCGCTTGCGAGCTCGGCTGCGCCCAGGCCGTCGCGCACAAGCAGCACAGCGCGGCGACGACTCGGAGCACGCGCGGAGTATACGCGCGCTAACTCTGTGTCGTCTGGCGCAGGTGATCGAGCAGCTTGTCGAACAGTCCCTGCATCGCGCCTTCGAGCGCTTGCTTGCGGAACTGCGGCAGATAACGCGTGTTGAACTTCGCGGACGGCACTTGAACCTTCGCGCCGCCGGAGACGAACGACAGCATTTTGCCAGACTCGTCGGAGATCGCGAGGCGGAGCTCCGCGTCGATCTCGACGATGCCGTTCTCGTCGTTGACGTCCAAGTGCGTCACCGAGAGATCGATCTCGCGCGGGTCCAAGCCCCAACGCTGCGCGTCGGCTGCGGTGAGCGTGACCTGCGGCGAGGACTTGAACGAATCGAGCAGCGCTTGCTTGACGATGTCGCCGTTCGCTTTGCGCGTGAACTTGTCGGCTTTGCCGGGCGAGTCGTCGCTCGACGACTTCACGAGCACGTAGAGATCGGGACGCGCTTCGACCGCGTGCGCGTTGTGGCCGAAGCCCTTCGTGTGCTTCGAAGGTTTCGACATCGTCGCGACCGGCTGCGCCTCGGCAGGAAGCGAATCCATCATGTCGTTCGCCTTCGCGACGGCGATCATCGCGTCGCGCGCTTTGTCGCGCACCGAATCGTCGGCATCGTCACTCGCCGTGTTCTTGAGCGCGGCGAACGAGGCCTTGTGCTTGAGCCGGCCGAGGCCGACGCACGCGATCGTGCGGACTTTCACCGACGGATCGCGCAGCGCCGCGACGAGCGGCTTGAGTGCGCGTTTGTCCTCGAGCCGCGCCAGCGATGCCGCCGCCGAGATGCGAGCTCGCTCGCTCGAGCTCGACATCGTCTTCGCGAGATCGTCGACGTCGTCGGCGCGGGCCGGAGTTGCGAGCGCGAGGGCGAACAGCGCTGCAACCAGCGCTAACGTCCGACGGATCGCATCGCGCATGACCGGATTAGGCGCCTTTGCTCTCGATCAAGTCAACGTTTTCGGTATCGTGACCAAGACGGTGGATCCGCAGTTTCGTATCGGTGTCGTCGTAGGTGGGATCGTGCTGGTCGCGGTCATCACTTATGTGCGGTTCTGCGGGAGCCTGTCATTGCCCGCGAAGCCGCCTCCGTTGCAGGGACCACAAGGTACGCAGCGGCAATTGCTGGCGAGCACGTCGACGTCGAGTGCATATCGCGACTACATCGAGCGCGACGCGGCGACTGCGGGAGTCCGCGTTCCGACGGTCGACGAGATGAGCAAGAAGCTCGTGTATCGCGTCGACGATTCGCGCCAAGTGCTCGAGCCGGGAAAACCCGCGATCGAAGTTGCCGGCTTGCGTTTGCGCGCCGAGCGATCGGGCGACGCGCTCGACTTGGTGATCCAGAGCTTGGTCGAATCGGATCTCGCCTACAACGTCGTCACGACGATCACGAACGGCTCGACGAGCGCGTGCGCGTCGGTGCGCGCGCAACCGCTCAACGCGATGGTGATCGCGCGCGGCGCGACCGAGACGCGAACCGAATGCGCGTGGCGAGACGGCATGTCGATCGCGGTAACGAAAGTCGAGACGCTCGAGGTCGGTCCGCTGTCGAGCTACTACTTGAGTGAAGCGCCGCCCGCGCTGGTCGGACTCGATCCGCGAATCTCGCGTGGTCATCGCGGCGTTGAAACAAAGGAGCCATGCTCCGGCGTCGTGCCTCGTGTGGTCACGGCTGGGTTGGAACGGGGCGATTTAGGTTGGCGAGATCTCGCCGATTTTTATGCGCGGCACAGATGCCAGACTTTTCAGTTTCCGATGACATATCGGGCATTTAAGTCAGACAACGAGCGACCGCTTCCGGTCGAGAACTGAATGACTCGCCTCATTTCACAGCGTTAGACTTGCGCTCGCGGTCCAAGGGCGTTTAGCCTGTTTCTAGTTACGCGGAGTTACGGGTGACCAAGTCCGAGCTCATCGAGAAAATTTCCGAGACGTTGAAGCTGCCGGCTGGTAAGGCGGAGGCGATCGTCAACACCATCTTCGACTCGATGGTGAAGGCACTGGAACGCGGCGAAGGTATCGAGATCCGCGGCTTTGGTAGCTTCACCGTTCGCAAGTACAAGGCCTACGAAGGTCGCAACCCGCGCACCGGCGAGACAGTTCACGTCGCCGAGAAGCGGTTGCCTTTCTTCAAGGTTGGCAAAGACTTGCGAGAACGAGTCAACGCCGGTCTCGGCACGCCGCTTCCGGCGGATAAGCCCGACGAGCCGGACGATACAGATCCGAACGATTCCGACGACTACGACGACGACGAGTAAACAACTCCCGCGTCGCC
>DASXEF010000135.1:0-6461 GCA_036490255.1 Kofleriaceae bacterium | reverse complement strand
CGTGCTATTCGGCGGCTGGAAGGAGCTCGACGGCAGCGTGTTCGGGTTTCGTCCGCCGCCCAGCTATTCGCCGCTGATCGTGTGGTTTCCCAAGACGTGGTTGCTGTCGACCGGCTGGCGACGCCACGGGCTCGTCGGCGCCTTCGAGGTACCGCCGGCGCGCTGACGCCACCGGGATCGCGCGACGCGCAGCGTCCACACCGCGCCTAGCTCCGTCACGCACGAATGCGCACGCTTGTCTGTTTCGCGTTGCGCGCGAAGCTGTTCGACAGCTTTTGATGTCGCATCGAGCAAGCGACCGCGAACCTCGACTCAGCGCCAGCGACGCGGCCGAATTGACGCGTTCGACGTGAGTTGTCGGCATGGGAACCTGCGCCCGACGGCGACACCGCCGCGGACCATCTCTCGACGATCACCGCGAAGCTACGCGACGATATCGCCGCCGCATTCGCGGCTGCACCGGATGCGATCCAGCCCGACGATACTCGAATGGAAGCGGCGTTATCTCGACGTCCGGGACGGCTACATCGACGCGCTCCGCAATCGCGAAGACGCCGTGGTCAATCCACGACGCGCAAGCGGCCGCCCGAAAACACGGGCTGCGCGGCAGCGTGCTTCGCGCGCGGCTCGCTGACGGCCGTCGGCCGGACGTCGGCCGCGCGCTCGGCCCACGCGCGAGCGACGTCGCGATCGAGCAGGTGCGACGGCCGCACGTTGCGCAGCGCGTTCGCCATCACGGCGCGGACATGCGGGTTGGTCTGCTCGAGCTGCGCGAGCAATTCCGTCATCGCGTCGCGCTTGAGGCCGTCCTGCGAGCCGCACAGGTTGCACGTGACGATCGGGAACGCGAGCTCGGCGGCGTACGCGGCGATGTCGGCCTCGGCGCACTCGATGAGCGGACGGATCACGTCGAAGCGATTGTCGTCAGTGCGGTACTTCGCCGGCATCGCCTGTAGCTTGCCGCTGTAGAACAGGTTGAGCAGGAACGTCTCGAGCGAATCGTCGCGGTGATGGCCGAGCGCGAGCTTGTTGCAGCCGAGCCGCTCGGCGGCGGTATAGAGGATGCCGCGGCGCAGGCGCGAGCATAGCGAGCAGTACGTCGCCGAATCGTCGAGCCGCGACGTCACGACCGAGTACGTGTCCTCGCGCAGGATCTCGAACGGCCAGCCGGTCGATTCGAGGTGCGCGCGCAGCGCGGCGCCGTCGTAGCCGGGTTGCACCTGATCGAGATGCACCGCGACGAGCTCGAGCTTGAACGGCAGCCGCGGCACGAGCTTGGTGAGCAGGTGAAACAGCGTGTAGCTGTCCTTACCGCCCGACATCGCGACCATGATGCGATCGCCGGCTGCGAGCAGCTCGTAGCGCTCGCACGTCTCGCGGACGTTGCGATAGAGCTGCTTTTCGAGCCGGTCGTTCATGACCCGGGATTGGTAGCGCCGATCGGCGCGGCTGTCACCAGCGGACTCCACGCGTCGGGCGTGAGCAACCACAACCAGTCGCGCGCACGCGTCGCCGCGACGTACAGCGCGCGGGCGAGCTCCGGCGAGTCCTTCGGATAGAACGCCGGCGACAGATCGGGAATCACGACGCAATCGAACTCGAGGCCGCTGATCGCAGACGCGGTCGCCACGATCAGGCCGGGCTCGAATCGGAAATCGCCATCGAGCACGAGCATCGGATCGAGGCCGCGTGCGAGCTCGTTCGCGAGCCGGCGCGCGTGCTCGGGCGTTCGCGCGATCACGCAGATCTGTCGCCACGGATCGCGCGTCAGCAGCGCATCGAGGTGCCAGCACACGAGCGCGGTTTGTGCGAGGCCGCCGTCGCAGTGCGTCGCCCACACGGCGCTGTTGTCGCTCGGCAGCTCGAACGCCCGCGCGAAGTCGGCGATCTGCGGCACCGAGCGATACGTGATCGCGAGCGTGATCTCGTGCCAGCTCGTGCGGCGCAGCTCGGTACGCGCGGCGGCCCAGCCCGCGAAGTACGCGGTCTCGTCGGTGGCTTGGCGATGATCGCCGGCGAGCGTGACCGTGCCGTGCGCCGCGAGTGCGTCGCCGACCGCCGCGAGCTCCATCGGCGCGCGCAATTGCGCTTCGTCGATCACGATGTGGTCGTAGAGCGTGAGCTCGGCGGCCGGCAGCGCGCCGCGGCGCACGAGCTCGAACAACACGGGCACGTCTTCGGCGTCGAACGTGTGCGCGTCTTCCATCGTCGTGCCGGCGTCGAGCGCGCGCTTGTCGAGTGCGACGAGTCGATCGGCATCGACGTGGCGATGCGCGCGCTCGGTCGTGGTCTCGAACTGCAGCCGCGTGTGCTTGCGCACGGCGGCGATGGCGCGCGCCGGCAGCACGCCGCTCGCGTCGACGATCCGCTGCAATCTCGGCTCGTCGCCCCAGATGTGCAGCAGGCGCGCGCGGGATCGCGACAGCTTTTCGTCGTCGCGCGGCGGCTTCCAGCCGCGAAATTCGTCGAGCACGACGCGCACCGCCGGATGGCGCTTGAGCGCGATCACCTGTGCGGTCGCACCTTCCGACAACCGCTTCGGCAGGGTGAACGCCTTGTGCGCACGCGCGACGAGCCAATCGTCGAGCACCGCGATCTCGAGCTTCGGAATCTCGAGTCGATCGGCGATCAACCGGCACAAGCGGCGCAGGCCCTCGGTGGGGACCAACACGAGCGCGCGAAATCGCCGCGACTGCGCCGCCGCGCGACGCGCGAGCGATGCGACGCGATACAGCGCGACGAGCGTCTTGCCGACGCCGGCTTCACCATCGACGACGAGCGAGGCATCGCTCGGCAGATCGACCGCGCGCTGTTGATCGTCATCGAGCACGACGAGCGCACTGCGATCGGGTTGCGGGATCTTCACCGGCGCCGGGCGCGGCAATGGCCGCTCGACGCCGTCGCGATCGATCGCGCGATCGTCGCCGACGAGCTCGCCGCGTTGCACGAGCCAGCGCTCGACGACGCGAAGCTCCTGCCCCGTGTCGAGCGCGTACGGCTCGCCCGGCCCGGCGGCGAAGAACGCACCCGCGATCGGCGCGGTCCGCCAGTCGAGCATCGGCGGCGACACCTCGAGCTGCGTCCGCGGCCCGAGCACGTAGCCACGCTCGCCGCGGTCGCCGTCGACGGCGAGGTAAGCCTGCCCCGCCGGGTGCGCCGCGAGCGCGTGCTCGATGTCGGCGAGCTTCGTCATAGGCGCATCTTGCTTACTGCGTCTCGACGCGCAAGCTGGTTTCGCCGCGCGCGTTTCGGTACGATCTTGACGTTGAAGGGTTTCGCCGTGGCTGCGCTGGTCGCCGTGGGCGCAAGCTGCGATTCGTCGCCGCCCGCGCCGCCGCCCGCGGATGCGTACGCCGCGATCGACGCACCGACGCATGCCGGCGCCGGCCCCGGCGGCGGCGTCCTCGACCAGCTCACGTTCGCCGTGGTCGGCGACACGCGGCCTGCAAACGTCGACGACACCGCCGGCTATCCGACCGCGGTCGTCGGCCAGATCTGGAGCGACGTCGCCGCCGATCCGGCGCAAGCGCGCTTCGCGGTCACGACCGGCGATTACATGTTCGCGTCGATCACCGGCGGCCAGGTCGATCCGCAGCTCGACGCGTATCTCGGCGCCCGCGCCGCGTACTCGGGCGTGGTCTATCCCGCGATGGGTAACCACGAGTGCAACGGCTACACCGATTCGAACTGCGGGCCGAACAACAAAGACGGCGAGCCCGACAATTACATGGAGTTTCTGAGCCGCATGGTGATGCCGCTCGGCGAGCAGCATCCGTATTACATCGAGCGCTTCGCGGCGAGCGACGGCTCGTGGACCGCGAAGTTCATCTTCGTCGCGGCGAACGCGTGGGACGCGCCGCAGAACGCGTGGGTCAATCTCATGGAGACCGAGCCGACGACGTACACGTTCGTCGTTCGCCACGAGCCGCCGGATTCGAACACCGCGCCGGGCGTCGATCCGACGACGCTGATCCTCGCGCGCTTCCCGCTGACGATGCTGCTCACCGGCCACACGCACACGTATCAGCACGTCCCCGCGTATCGCGAGATCATCGTCGGCAACGGCGGTGCGCCGCTGACCAGCAACTTCAACTACGGCTACGTGATCGTGCAGCGGCAGAGCGACGGCACGCTCGAGGTCACGTCGAAGGACTACCAGACGCTCGCGACCGTCGACCAATTCAACATCAATCCCGATGGCACCGAGAATTAGCTACCTGCTCTTGATCTGCGCGTGTCAAGGCCCGTCAGAGCTCGACGAAGTCCACGTCGGGCCGGTGCCGCACACGCGGATCGCGCTCGACGGCGAGCTCGACGAGCCGGCGTGGAACGCAGCGGCGATTCGCGGCGTGTTCGCGGGCAGCGACGGCGAGCAAGCGCGGCCGTACTCGGAGATCCGCATCCTGCGCGACGAGACGCACTTGTTCGTCGGGCTGTACGCGGCGGACGAAGACATCCGCTCCGACGACGCGTTCGACGTCACCGCCGGTGGGTTCCACGCGCACCTCACCGCTGGGGGCACCGCCACGCCGGCGAGCGTGCGGCTGGCCGTCGACCGCGACGGCACGCTCGACGACGCACACGACAACGACGAGGAATGGGTCGTCGAAGCCGCGATGCCGCTCGACGAGCTCGGCCCGGCGCCGATCGCGATCACCGCCGAACGCTGCGACACCACGAAGCCCGGCCCGCGCCTGTGCGGCACCTGGCACGGCCAGGTCGATCCAAAGATCCTGCCCGTCATTCGTTAGTTGGCGGCATAATCCGAACTTCAGCGGCTCGTAATCGCAACTTCATCACGCCCCGTCACGCGATGCCGCATCGTTGACTCATGCGCCGCTCCGTCCTCGTCACGCTCACGCTCGTGCCTGCCCTCGCGGCATCTGCCGTCGCGCGCGCGGATGCGCCGACGGTTCCGGAAGCGGCGCTGCCGTTCGATCCGCAACCGACGACGGTCAATCAAACGTTCGCGCCACCGGGCATGAGCGAGCAGGTGCTGATGCCGCCCGGCATGACGCCGCCGATCGATTGCGACGAAGACAACGACGCCGATCTGAGACCCGAGTGTCAGCCGCAAGAAGGCTTCTATCGCTGGAACGGTGTGATCGTCCGCGGCGGCTTCGGTCACTACTTCTGGGTCGGCGGCGGGTGAACCGTCGCACGCGTGCTCCGCGTCCCGACTGGCGCGCACGCGTCGAAGCGCAGGGTCTCGTGTTTCACACGGCGGCAAAGACCGGCGTTTATTGGGGCGAGGACGCGTACTACGAATTCTCGCGGCGCGACGTCGACGCGATCGAGCGCGCGACGCGCGAGCTCCACGCGCTGTGCTTGCAGGCCGTCGAGCACGTGATCTCGAGTCGCCGTTACGCCGAGCTCGGCATCACCGGCATCGCGATCGAGCTCGTCGAACGCAGCTGGCGCGAGCGTGCACCGTCGCTGTACGGCCGCATGGATCTCGCGCTCGGCCCCGACGGCGTGCCGAAGCTGCTCGAGTACAACGCCGACACGCCGACGAGCTTGCTCGAAGCCGCGGTCGTGCAGTGGACGTGGGCGAACGAGTGCATGCCCGGCGCGGATCAAGCGACCGCGCTGCACGACGAGCTCGTCGCACGCTGGCGCGAGCTCGCGCCGATCGTCGGCACACGCGTGCACTTCGCGAGCGTCGAAGACATCGAAGACGAGATGACCGTGACGTATTTGCGCGACACCGCGCAGCAGGCCGGGCTCGACACCGCGTTCGTCGCGATGGACGCGCTCGGTTGGGATCCGTCGCAACGCGCGCTCGTCGATCTCGACGGCAAACCGATCGCGAGCTTGTTCAAGCTGTATCCGTGGGAAGGCCTCGTGCTCGACGAGCTCGCACCCGTGCTCGGCGAGCTGTCCGTGCACTGGCTCGAGCCGGCATGGAAGATGATCTTGTCGAACAAGGCGATCCTGCCGATCTTGGCGGAGCTGTTTCCGGGTCATCCAAACGTGCTCGCGGCATCGCGCGAGGCCGGCACCGTCGGCGAGGCGTGGGTGAAGAAGCCGCTGTTCGGGCGCGAAGGCAGCAACGTCACGATCGCGGCGCCCGGCGTCGCGGTCGCGACCGAAGGGCCGTACGACGATCGCGGCTGGGTCTATCAGGCGTACGCCGATCTCGGCGAGCACGACGGCATGCGGCCGGTGATCGGCTCGTGGCTCGTCGGCGATCGGCCGGGTGGGATCGGGATTCGCGAGACGCCCGGCTACGTCACCGACAACACGGCGCGGTTCGTGCCGCACGTCGTCACGCCGTGAGGTCGGCGATGAGGCCGGTCTCGGTCGGCGTCCAGCCGAGCTCGTGCTGCGTGCGCTGACTCGACGCCGGCGAGTCGAGCTGCGCGAACATCGCGAACGTGCCGAAGTGCGCGGCGGCTTCGGCGGGCGACTTCGAGACGACCGGCAGGTTCAGGCGCTTGCCGATCGCATCGGCGATCGCG
>DASXEF010000131.1:0-7262 GCA_036490255.1 Kofleriaceae bacterium | reverse complement strand
ACGTCGACAACGATCTGATCGGCAAGTGCGCGAAGGGCGCGCATGACCTGATCGGCCCCGACCAGATCAAGGTGACCGCCGGCACGCCGGCTGCTACCGGATCCGGTTCGTGATCCGATCCATCGTCGCCCTATCGATTTTCGTCGCCGCGGCGTGCGGTGACGCCACGCTGGCGCCGAGTCAGCCCAAACCGGCTCCGAAAGTGTCGTTCGATCCTCGCGCGAAGCTCGACGTCACGAGCGAAGACGTCGTGTTCGACAACGGCAACGTTCCCGGCACGATCGTCAGGCCCACCGCGGCCGGCAAATACCCCGGCATCATCTTGCTGGCCGGCAGCGGGCCGACCGATCGCAACTGGAACTCGCCGCTGATCCCCGGCACCAACGGCAGCGGCAAGCTGCTCGCCGAGTCGCTCGCGTCCCACGGCGCCGTCGTGTTGCGCTTCGACAAGGCGAAGGTCGGCGGCAACAAAGAGGTGGTCACCGCGGCGACGACGATCGACATCTATCGCGACGAAGCCCGCGCGGCGCTCGCGCTGCTTCGCGAGCGTCACGACGTCGACCCGGCGTTGCTGTTCGTCGCCGGCAACAGCGAAGGCGCGTATCACGCGATCCGCGTCGCCGAAGTCGAAGGCCACGCGATCGCCGGCATCTTGCTGCTCTCGGGCGCCGGCGTCTCGCTCGCGCAAGAGCTGGTCGCACAGGTCGATGCGCAGATGGCAAAGGCGATGCCTGCGATGAAGGACGCGACGCACGCCGCGCTGTCGCAGGCGTTCGCCGACGTCATCGCCGGCAAGCCGGTCGATCCGGCGTCGGTCTCGCAGATCCCCGGGATTCAGATGCTCGTGAAGAGCGTCGCGGCGCCGGATACGGCGGGCCTCGCGCGCACGTTGCTCGCGTTCGATCCGATCAGCGAGCTCCCGAAGGTCGACGTGCCGGTGTTCGTCTACGCCGGCGAGAAAGACGTCCAGGTCGATCCCGACGTCAACGCGAAGGCACTTGCCGCCGCGAGCTCGCACGCGACGCTGTTTCTCGCGCCCGACGCGAACCACATCCTCGAGCACGAAGCGCGCGCGAAGGCCGACATCGGGCCCACCGACGTCAAGTACAACGAGCCCGATCGCGTGCTCGATCAGGCGAGCGCCGACGCGATCGCGCAGTGGATCGCACTCACGATTTCGAAACGGTAAACCCGGTCACGCAGCGGTACTGTTTGCCGACGTAGTCGGTCGTCACGTACTCGAGCTTGATCTGATATTCCGAGCGAAACGCGCCGAACAGCACTTGCACGCTGGTGTCCGACAGCTCGCGGCCCTTGCACTGCAGGCCGCCCCAGCGATAGTTCGTCACCGCTTTGTCGCTCTCGAGCCAGACCGCGCCGTGGAACAGCTTGTAGCTGCCGTCGCCGGGCTCGAGCACCATCAACTGCGCGACCGACGTCACCGCGGTGGTATCGGCGCGAGCAACAGCTGCCGACGCGATCAGGACTGCCAGCGCAATCTTCATCGCCGTGATGATAACCGGCGGCGCAACACGAATCCCAGCACGAGCACGCCGATCGCACTGCTGCCGATCGGCGATCCGCCGGCGTCGCAGCAGCCGCCCGAGAACGTCGCGCACACGCCACCGCTGCCGTTCGCGATGCACGTGAACGCGGCCGGGCAGCTCGCGGCGTTGTCGACCTCGCAGTCGATCGTGCACGCGTTGCCGGTCGAGAAGCTGCCGCACTCCCACGTCGTGCACTGCTGGTCGTAGCTGCACGCGCTGCCGAGCGCTTGCGTCGGCGCGGGGTAGCGGCACGCGCCGTCACTGCCGCAGCTTTGGTTCGCGAGACAGTCGACGTCTCCGCCGCACGGCGGGCCGTTCGCGACGCCGACCGGATCCGACATCGTCGTGATGCCGAGGTCGTCGCTCGCGCTCACGCTGATGCTGAGGTTGCCCTTCGGCACGCTCGCGGGAACGCTGATCGCGTAGTCCGATGCGGGCTGACCTTCGGCGCCGTACGGCACCGTGCTGACCATGTACGCGTAGCGGCTGCCGTTGATGAACAGGCCGACCTGCGCGACGCCGCGTTGCGCGCTCGCGGTCGCGTGCACGACGTCGGGCAGCGTCGTCGCGCCGTCGCTCGGCGACGTCAGCGTCACGACCGGCGCCGCGGTGATCGGCGTGCCCGCGCCGAACACGTCGAGCAGCAACGCGGCCGAGTCCTGCGTCGAGCTGCACCGGCACGGCGCCTCGGCGAACGTGCCGCAGTCCGCCTCCATGTTGCGAAAGAATTTTTCGCCGAGACAATCGTCGCGATACGTCATCGGATCGCGGCACGCCGATTCGCCGTCGGTGAACTGGTACTCGTGATCGAGGCCGAACGCGTGCGCGCTCTCTTGCGCGGCGGTCCAGCAGATCTGATAGATGCGATCCTCGCCGCTGCCCGGATGCGAATTCGCGAACGCGAACGCGAGCTCGTTGTCGACGGGCGAGCAGTTCGCGGAGATCGTCGCGACGCCGAGATAATCGGCGGGCTGATCGACATCGGTCGGCATCCCGGCGACGAGCACTTCGGTGAACGACGTGTTCTGCGGCTCCTGATCGGTGATCGTCACCGCGAACGGCGAGTAGACCTCTTTCATGCACAGCACGAGCGCGGCCCAATCGGCGTCGGCGGCCGAGCCGGTGTTGCCGTTCTCGTCGGTGAATTCGTTGACGAGGAACTGCCCCGACGGCGGAATGTCGGAGATCAGATCGCGCGCGTCGTCGGCCTGGCCGCCGGTGACGAGACAGCCGCCGCTGCAGCGGTTCAAGTAGATGAACGGCGACTCGCCGGAGATCCGCACGAGCGGCGTCAGCGCGGTTGCGGGTCGCTCGACGACGGCGCGCACGCCGGGCCCGCCGTACGCCGTCGTCGCGAACGCGAACAACAGCCAAGCGGCGCGCATCGACCAAGCATACCGCACGTCACTGCGGTGTCGGCGGATGGTGACCTGTGACACGTGCGGACATGTTCACCATGTTCGGCTCGGCCCACGCGACCTGGACCGAGAGGTCGAGCGCCTCGCGGCCCGCCGGATACTTCACGCGCTCGATCGCCGACTCGACGCAAAACTTCAGGCTCGGCGAGCGCGTGATGTCTTCACCTTTGGCTTCGACGTCGCTCGCGGTGCCGTCGGGCGCGACGTTGAGCGCGACGAGCACGTCGGAGTCGCTGCCGCGCGCGAGCGAGTGCGCGCTGCCGATCGATTCGGCGGCGAGCGGCCGCGACGACCACTCGTCGAAGCAGCCTTCGAGATCGTGCTGTGCCGACGCGACGGCCTGCGTGACCAAACTGCTCTGCGTCGGCGGCTGTGGCGGTGGCGGCACCGGTCGTCCGCTCGCGCGCATCTTCTGCACCTGATCGGTGAGCGAGTCGATCATCCGCTCTTTCACCGCGAGCAGCGCGCGCGCTTCGTTGGTGTCTTGCGCCGAGCTCGCGAGCTGCTTGCGCAGCGTCTTGACCTCGTCGCGGAGCTGGTTGATCTCGTCGACCAGCGCCTTGACCGCGAACGTCTCGCTCTCGTCGGCGGTCTGCCTGTGCGGCCGCGTCGCGACGATCGCCGCGGTCGCGCCGCCGAGCAGGATCGTCATCACCGCGATCGTGAACGCCATGCGCAAGCGCGGCCGCGGCTCGGGCGGCTTCAGCTCGGTCATCAGCTCGGCCATCGCGGCGAAGCGATCGCTGCGCTCGCGCGAGAGCCCGCGCATCACGGCGCGACCGACCTTGTTGGGCACGCGGGTATCGGTCGGCGGCGGCTCCGCCGGTGTGCCGCGGTCGAGCATCGCGACGCTCGTCCCGTCCTTGAGTGGATGCGTTACATACAGCGCCTCGTAGAGCGCGACGCAGAAGCTGAACTGATCGCTGCGCGCGTCGATGTTCGGGCCCTGCAGCTGCTCGGGCGGCATGTAGCGCGGCGTGCCGAGCACCGTGCCGGTCGCGGTGAGATCGACCTGCATTAGCTTCGCGGCGTCGGCCATCGCGGTCGGGCCGCGGTTCGAATCTTCGAAGCCGAACAGCGAGCGGGCGAGCCCGAAGTCGGTGACGCGCACGCGGCCGTCGCTGCCGACCAGCACGTTGTCGGGCTTGAAGTCGCGATGGAGCAAGCCGACCGAGTGCGCGGCCATCAGCCCGCGCCCGGCCTGCGCGAAGATCTCGAGGATCTCGCGATACGTCCGCGGGTAGCGCTTGAGCCACGTCGTCAGCGTGTCGCCTTCGACGAACTCCATCGCGATGTAGACGTCCTCGCCAGAGGTCGTCGTGCCGACGTCGTACACGCCGACGACGTTCGGATGATTGAGCCGCGCGATCGCCTGCGCCTCGCGCTTGAGCCGCTTGCGCGCATCGGCGGTGTTCGCGCCGAGGTTCGTGCGCAAGACTTTGAGCGCGATCTTGCGATCGAGCTGCGGGTCGTACGCGGCGAACACCATGCCCATGCCGCCGGCGCCGAGCGTCGACAGCACGAGGTAGCGGCCGACGCGATCGCCGATCGACAGCGCCGGCAACTTGCCCGCCTGCGACTCGGTCAGCTCCTCGTGCGCGTTGCGCGGGTGCGTCGCGACGTCGGAGTCATCACCCGGCCCCGCGAGCGCCGCGACCAGCTCGCGACAATCGCGGCAGGTCGCGAGGTGCTTCTCGACCTTGGTCTGCGTGGTCGTGGCCATCGACCCCGACACGAACTCGCTCGCGAGGTTGTCGTCGAGACACTCCACCTGCTCGATAGCGTAGCAACTCATTTCAAGCGGTTGGGCCCTTCGCAGCTAGGACACCTCGCGAGCGCCGGGGTTTCGCTTGCTTCGGCGCTCGCCATGGGGTAGCAAGCGCAGGGATTTTTTAGGCTTTCCCAGCCAGGAGACGTTTCCGTGCTCACCGATCTGTCCAAAGTTCGCAACATCGGCATCTCGGCCCACATCGACAGCGGCAAGACCACGCTGACCGAGCGCATCCTGTTTTACACCGCGCGCATCCACGCGATTCACGAGGTGAAAGGCAAGGATGGCGTCGGCGCGAAGATGGACTCGATGGAGCTCGAGCGCGAGCGCGGCATCACCATCCAGTCGGCCGCGACGTTTTGCCAGTGGCCGCCCGACGCCAAGGTCAAGACGATCATGCCGGTCCCCGGCTCGCCCATCAAGGCGCAGCATCACATCAACATCATCGACACCCCGGGCCACGTCGACTTCACGGTCGAGGTCGAGCGCTCGCTGCGCGTCCTCGACGGCGCGATCATGGTGCTCTGCGGCGTCGCCGGCGTGCAGTCGCAGTCGTACACGGTCGATCGCCAGATGCGCCGCTACAAAGTGCCGCGCATCGCGTTCGTCAACAAGCTCGACCGCACGGGTGCAAACCCGTTCCGCGTCCGCGAGCAGCTGCGCGAGAAGCTCAAGCTCAACCCCGTCATGATCCAGTGCCCGATCGGCCTCGAGGACAAGCTCGAGGGCGTCGTCGACCTGATCGAGATGGTCGCGTACACGTTCCACGGCGAGAACGGCGAGCAGATCGAGCGCGGTCCGATCCCGACCGACACGTTGCACCCGCTCGCGCCGCACGGCCACGGCGGCACGCTCAAAGAGCTCTGCGACACGATGCGCGAGGAGATGCTCGACGGCCTGTCGCTCGTCAACGACGAGCTGGCCGAGGCGATGCTCGAAGACAAGGTCACGCCGGAGCTCATCCGCAAGGCGCTGCGCGACTCGACGGTCGCGCTCAAGTGCACGCCCGTCATGTGCGGCTCGGCGCTCGGCAACAAGGCCGTCCAGCTGCTGCTCGACGGCGTCTGCTCGTACCTGCCGGAGCCGCGCGACGTCGAGAACATCGCGCTCGACCTCGACAAGAACGAAGAGCCGATCGTGCTGTCGTCGGATCCGACGAAGGCACTCGTCATGCTCGCGTTCAAGCTCGAGGACGGTCGTTACGGCCAGCTGACGTACATCCGCATCTATCAGGGCCTGCTCAAGAAAGACGACTTCGTCGTCAACTCGCGCAACGGCAAGAAGGTCAAGGTCGGCCGGCTCGTGCGCATGCACTCGGACGACAAGGAAGAGATCACCGAGGCGGGCGCGGGCGACATCTGCGCGATCTTCGGCGTCGACTGCAACTCGGGTGACACGTTCACCGACGGCAGCGTCAACGTCGCGATGACGTCGATGTTCGTGCCCTCGCCGGTCATCTCCGTCGCCATCAAGGCGAAGGACTCCGGCGCCGAGATCAACATGTCGAAGGCGCTCAACCGCTTCACGAAGGAAGACCCCACGTTCAAGTGCTGGGTCGATCCGGAGTCGGCGGAGACGATCATCGCCGGCATGGGCGAGCTCCACCTCGAGGTCTACATCGAGCGCATGAAGCGCGAGTACAAGGCCGAGGTCGTCACGTCGCCGCCGCAAGTCGCGTATCGCGAGACGATCACTCGGAAGACCGAGTTCAGCTACACCCACAAGAAGCAGACGGGTGGCTCGGGTCAGTACGGCAAGGTCGGCGGCTTCACCGAGCCGTTCGACGGAGACTTCGAGTTCGTGGATGAGGTCAAGGGCGGTTCGATTCCGCGCGAGTTCATCTCGTCGTGTGAAAAGGGCTTCAAGTCGATGATCGCGAAGAGCCCGCGGCTCGGCGTGCCGGTTGTCGGCATGCGCATCGTGATCAACGACGGTGCCTCGCACGCCGTCGACTCGAGCGATATCGCGTTCCAGGAAGCCGCTCGCGGTGCGTTCCGCGACGTGTTCCCGCGCGCGAACCCGAAGATCCTCGAGCCGATCATGAAGCTCTCGATCGAAGGCCCGGCGGAGTTCTCGGGCAACATCCTCGGCCTCATCATGCAGCGCCGCGGCATCGTCATGGGCTCGACCGAAGAAGACGGCAACGCGCGCGTCGACGCCGAAGTTCCGCTGTCGGAAATGTTCGGCTTCTCGACGCCGCTGCGTAGCTCGACGCAAGGCAAAGCCGAGTTCACGATGGAGTTCGCGAAGTACGCCGAGACGCCGTCGAACATCACCGAAGATCTGTTGAAGAAGGCCGCCGCGGCCAAAGAAGCCGCGCGCAAGTAAGCGTTCGCGTCGGTCGGGAAGCGACGGTCGGTCGTTCAGCTTGTCGGCACCTCGAACGCGCCGACGAGCCCGTGGCGTCGCCAGCCGGTCGACAGCAACCACGTCTTGGGAAACCACACGATCAGCGGCGAATAGCTGGGCGGCGGACGAAACCCGAACACGCTGCCGTCGAGCTCCTTCCAGCCGCCGAATAGCACG
>DASXEF010000099.1:0-7358 GCA_036490255.1 Kofleriaceae bacterium | reverse complement strand
CACGCCTTCAGCCGCACTACGTTTCGAGCTCGCAAATCAGCCACATCTAACGGCGAGCTCGCTCTCTCAGATCGCGCCACGTTTCGAGTACGAGTACGAGCACGAGTACGAGTACGATTTTTAGACGTCGATACGACCCGTCGTCGTGATCGTCGTGTTCGGCGCGAGCTCGTGCGCGGAGAGGATCGCGACGTTCGGCAGCTCCGGCTCGAGCAAGCCGCGCAAATGGCGACGAACGTCGCCGGAGACGAGCAACACGCCGCTACCGCCGGCGAGCTTGCCGCGGACGGCCGCGACGATGTCTTGGGCGATCGCCGGCTCGAGCGCGAGCACGGCCGCGGCGCCGTCGCGGCGGTCGATCGCGCTGCGGACGGCGTCTTCGATCATCGCGTCGACGGTGAATACCGCGATCTGACCGCGGGGGGCCCACCGCGCGCTGATCTGGCGCCGCAGCTGGCCGCGCAGATGCTCGACGAGCGCGGGTAACGCAGCCGCCGTGAAGCCGCCTTGCGGCGCGGGTGCGAGCGCGATCGCCTCGAGCACCGCCGCGACATCGTCGATCGGCACTTGCTCGCGTACGAGCGAGCGCAGCACTTCGGCGAGTGCGGGCAGTGCGATCACGCGCGGCACGACCTCGCGCACGAGCACCGGAGCGTGGATCGCCGCACGGTCGACGAGCTGCGCGACGCGATCGACACCGACGAGCTCTGCGACGAGCGGCGCGAGCGCGTCGGGCAAGCGCATTTCGAGCGCGGCGAGCGGCGGATTCGCGAGCGCGAGCCACACGACGGGCGTGCCGTCGATCGCGATCGCAGCTTCGGTCGCACCGAGCGTCGCATCGACGGCGACGGCGAGCGGCGCGATCGGCACGCCGGAGCGTGCGGTCACGGTTTCGCGGGCGAGCGCGAGCGTCGCGTGGAGAGCGTCGGGTTTCGCGGCGAGCGCGTCGCGCAATTGCGGCGAGACGCGCAGCGACAGGCGAGGGCCGCGGATCGCATCGGCGCCGGGCTCATCGAGCGCGGCGTGCGCGGCGGGTTTGCGTCCGGCGAGCAATGCAGCCGCGGCGGCGAGCGCGCCGAGCAACGCGAACGGTCCGATCGGCAAGCCCGGCACGAGCGCCAGCCCGACGAGCAAGATCGCGACGCCGCCGAGGATGCGCGGCGAGCTCGCGAGCTGGCCGGCCAGATCGGCGCCGAGCGCGCGATCGCCCGACGACGCGACGCGCGTGACCAACAGGCCCGACGCGACCGCGACGAGCAGCGACGGGATCTGCGCGACCAAGCCGGCGCCGATCGAGAGCAGCGAGTACGTGTGCGCCGCGGCGCCGGCCGTCATGCCCTTCGTCGCGATGCCGACGACGAGCCCGCCGACGAGGTTGACGACGACGATCGCGATCGCGGCGATCGCATCGCCTTTGACGAAGCGCATCGCGCCGTCCATCGCGCCGTAGAGCTGCGACTCGCGCTCGAGCGCGCCGCGGCGAGCGCGTGCGGTTTCGGGATCGATCGAGCCGGCGCGCAGCTCGGCATCGATCGCCATTTGCTTGCCGGGCATCGCATCCAACGCGAATCGCGCCGCGACCTCGGCGACGCGCTCGGCACCGCGCGCGACGACGATCAACTGCACGAGCGTGATCACCGCGAACACGACGAGCCCGACCACGAGATTCTCGGCGACGACGGAGCTGCCGAACGCGCGAACGACGCTGCCGGCATCCGCATCGGACAGGATCAAGCGCGTCGTCGAGACTTCGAGCCCGACGCGAAACAGCGTCGTGACGACGAGCAGCGTCGGGAACGATTGGAAGCCCATCGGGTTCGGCGTGAACACCGCCGCCATCAGCAGCGCGACGCTGATCGCGATGTTGAGCGCGAGCAGTGCATCGAGCAGCGGCCGCGGCACCGGCACGATCAACATCACGACCACGGCGATCACCAGTGCGGCGATCGCGAGCTCCGGCCATCGTATCGGCCTCACGCTCGGTTCCTGCGCTTCACGCGTCGAGTTCCTCGATCTCGGACGGGTCGAGCTCGACCGCGTCGTCGGCGACGCTGTCTTTCGGGCCGCCCAAGTGGCGAACGAGCGAGAGGTGGATCTGGCTGCGGATCATGCGCAGCACGCTGTCGAGCTCGTCGGCGGGCAGCTTGAGCCGCGCGCGTAACGTGTCGAGCGTCGACTTGACGAGCGCGTCCTTCGCTTTTTCGATCCAGCGAAACGCGGTGACGCGATGCACGCGATAGATCGCGCCGATCTCGTCGATGTTGAGGCCGTCGACGTGGTGGTAGCGCAGCAGCGTTTGCTCGCGCGCGCCGAGCTGCGCGAGCGCCGCCGAGAACGCGCTCTTGAACTCGTTCGAGTACGTGCGCTTCATGTACTCGACTTCGGGATCGTCCTGCGCGATCGCGTGCTGCGCGATCAAGTGATCGTCATCGACGAGCACTTCGCGCTTGCCCTTGCGCATGTCGTTGAGGCACGTCCGCACGGCGACCGAGCGCACCCAGCGCCGCAGATCACCGCGGCCGCCGTATTCGGCGATCTTGCCCGGGCTCGTCGGTGCGCCGGCCGTGCCGCCGCCGACGAACAGGCGCTGGCGCACGAGCTGCTTGACGTCGGAGAGCCGCGGTTGGCCGATGCGCATGCGCGCGAGCGCGATGTCGACCTCTTTCATGTAGTCGCGATCGAACGTGTTGATCGCCTGCGTGTTGCCGGTCGTGCACGCGCACGCGAGGAACAGATCGGCCGGGCGCAAGCCGTCGAGCGCGGCATCGGCGAGATCCGCGGTGACGTGGCGCGCGATGAACTCGACGAGCGCCTTCGCGTCGATCGCGTGCGCGAGCTCCGGCCACGCGGCGCGCCCTTCGGCGACGATCGCCAACAGCCGGCGATCGAGATCTGGGATGCTCTCGAGCGTCGGCCGCACTGCCGCCGGGACGGCGGCGAGAAACGGTCGCCTTAGCTCGGCGTTCGGGCTCTCGGACACCAAGGTGATTAGGCCATCACCGCGGCGTATTGGTCAAACATCAAACCGTTCGCTATGCTTCCAGGGGACGGATGGAGCCGAACCGCAAGGTCCGTAAACAGGGGCTCGAGCACTTCATCAAGTTCGTGCGCGAGCTGGCGTGCCCGTCGCCGCAGGCGATGTTCCAGTCGCTGCACGATCTGGGCTATCGCGGCCAAGATGCCGCGCGGCGGGCGCTATGCCTGATGGCGTATCGCCACGTCCGGCGCATCAAGCGCATCTATGTCGACGGCGTCGATCGCGCCGAGCTGCCGCGTAAATCCAACTTCTTGTTCGTCGGCCCGACCGGCTCGGGCAAGACGTTCTTGGTCGAGAGCCTGTTCGGCAAGGTCCTCAAGCTGCCGACCGCGCTCGTCGACATCACGACGTACTCCGAGACCGGCTACGTCGGCCAGGATCCGTCGACGATCCTGACGCGCCTCTTGCACACCGCCGACGAGAACCCGATGCTCGCGTCGATCGGCATCGTCTGCCTCGACGAGTTCGACAAGATCGCGTCGGGCCAGAACAACGCGATCTTCGCCGGCGCCGGTACGACCAAAGACGTCACCGGCATGGGCGTGCAGCGCGAGCTGCTCAAGATGCTCGAGGCGAGCGAGGTCGTCGTCCCGCTCGATCTGACGCACAGCTCGTACGCCGACCACGTCGTGATGTCGACCGCCGACATCGCGTTCATCGCCGCCGGCGCGTTCTCCGGCTTCCAGCAGATCGCTCATCGCCGTGCGATGCGCGATTCGATCGGCTTCGGTCGCGACCAAGCCGTCTCCGAGAGCGATCCCGACGCGATCGCGGTCGATTTCACCGCCGATCAGGTCGAGAACGTCGCCAACTTCCAGGCGTACGGCTTCTTGCCCGAGCTAATCGCGCGGTTCACGCGCGTCGTGCCGTTCAAGGCGCTCGACGCGACGACGCTCAAGGACATCCTGCGCACCGACGTCGTCGCGCGAATGTCCCGCGAGTTCAAGCTCGAAGGCTTCGAGCTCGCGATCGAAGAACCCGTGCTCGATCACATCGTCACCGACGCGCTCAAGCGCGAGACCGGCGCGCGCGGCCTGGCATCGACACTCACGCGCAACCTCGAAGACGTCGCGTTCGGCAGCTTCGGCGGCGAGACCGGCGGCGACGTTCACGTCGTGCTGCGCGACGGCGAGATCGCCGTCGACGTCGTCTAACGACCGGGCGTTCTCCGAGCTTGCTTAATTCTTGTCGGTCAAGAAGCCGGCGGGCTGGCACGTCGCGACGAGGCGCTTGCGCAGCGACGGAAATCCCTCGAGCGTGCGCCACTTCGTGACCGCTTGCTCGAGGTCGTTCTTGCCGAGGCACGCGACGATGCCGACGAGCATGTCGGCTTGCGCACGCTGGCGCTTGCTCGCACGCTCGGCGATCAGC
Organism: Kofleriaceae bacterium; assembly: GCA_036490255.1. GTDB lineage: Bacteria > Myxococcota_A > Polyangia > Haliangiales > Haliangiaceae > JABFXX01. The sequence continues at coordinate 2,950 of DASXEF010000099.1, read as the reverse complement.
ACGTGGTTCGCGAGGTGATAGACGTCGTCGTAGTGCTTGTCGCGCAACGCGCGCTCGGCGGTCGCGAGGTTGGTCGCCGACTCGACGTCGGCGTCGTGATCGACCGCCGGCTCAGCCGTCGCGACGACCTTGTGAATCGCGGCGTCGGGCGCCGGCGCGGCATCGGCGGGCACGACCGCGATCGCGGCGGCATCGACGACGACCGCCGGTTGCGGCGTCGGCGGTGGTGGCGTCGGCGGTGGCGGCGTTGGCGTGGTCGCGATCGGCGGCTTCGCCGGCGGCTCGCGATGATTGACCGCGACGAAGATGATCGCACCGGCGATCGCGAGCCCGCCGATCGCGATCGCGACGATCAGCGCGGGCGAGCGCTTGTCGGAGATCGTCGGCGCGTTCGTGATCACGCCGGGTGGCACGCTCGGCGCGGCGAGCGTCGGGCCGACGAGCTCCGGCATCGGGTGTTTGCCCGGATCCGAGCCCATCGTCTGCGCGAACGCCTCGTTCGCGGTGATCTTCTTGTGCTGCTCGGAGCTGACGCGCGGAGGCAACGTCGGGCGCGGCGGCGGCGCGAGCGGCTGACCGGTGAGCGCTTCGACGAACGCGGCGACGGTCGGAAACCGATCGCTCGCCTGTTTCTGCATCGCGCGCGTGATCGCCGCGGCGACGTTTGGCGGCACCGGCACGTCGAGCGGCGCCGGCTGCTCGTAGACGACCTTGAACACGACCTCGGGAATCGACACGCCGGAGAACGCGGGCAGGCCGGTCAGCATCTCGTAGACGATCGCGCCGAGCGCGAAGATATCCGTGCGCTCGTCGACGTTCGAATGCTGGCCGGTCGCTTGCTCCGGCGCCATGTATTGCGGCGTACCGAGCAGCGTCGACTCCTGCGTCTTCACGGTCTGCGAGCCGCGCAGCTTCGAGATCCCGAAATCGAGCACCTTCGCCATCTCGATCGCGTGGCCGGCGACCTCGGACTGGACGAGAAAGATGTTCTGCGGCTTCAGATCGCGATGCACGATGCCGGCGCGATGAGCGGCGCCGAGCCCCGAGCCGACGCCGCGGATGATCGTGAACACCTGCTCGAGCGGTAGCGGGCCGGCCGCGAGCCGCTGGGCGAGCGATTCGCCTTGCAGGAATTCGTACGCGATGTACGGCGTTCCATCGGCGAGGACGTTGTAGTTCTCGACTTTGACGATGTTGGGATGGTCGAGCGTCGACGCGATGTCGGCTTCGCGCTTGAACCGCGCGAGGATCTCGTCGCCGCCGAGGTCCGCGAGCAGCATCTTGATCGCGACCTTTTTGCCCGCGAGTCGGCGATGCGTCGCGAGAAACACCGCACCCATGCCGCCGCGCCCGATGAGGCCTTCGATCGTGTACGTGTCGTCGATGATCGAGCCCACGTCGATGACGGATCGCGTGGGTGAATTCTGCATCGCTCGGAGCGTATAATGACACAGGGATGGGTGCACGCTCGACGATGCTTGTTGCCGTTGCCGTTGCCGTGGCTGTGGTCGCCGGCTCGTCGATCGCGCGCGCCGATGATCCGAAGCCAAAGCCGGTCGACATCACGCCGTTTCGCGACAAGCTCGTCGTGCTCGAGGACGGTCAAGGCGGCACCTACGTCGTGCTCAACCAAGCCGGCGATTCGCGGATCTGGTTCGGCAACGGCGCCACGCTGTACGAGCAGATCGATCTCGGCTATTCGGCCAACGGCGATGCGTGGGACATCAGCGTGTGGGCGCCGCGCGTGACGAACATGCAACCCGGCTCGATCCAGCGTAAGGACGACGGCAGCTTCCACCGCTGGTGCGGCTCCGAGCACGATCTGCCGCTCAAGCCGATCACCGCCGATCGCGTCAAGACCGCGCTCGCGCGCGTGAAGCTCATGTCGCCGAACGCGATCCGCGCGAGCTACTTGCTCGCCCGCGACGATGCCGGCAAGTACTACTACGTCGATCGGATTCGCGATCGCTTCGGCGGCGGCGGCTACCGCGTGTTCGTCGGCAAGAAGGGCGCGATGAAGCAGCTGCCGCTGACCGATGTCGCGACCGACGCCGCGGGCGACGTGTTCGCGACCTCGACCGGCGAGGTTCGCTTCGTCCACGACGCCGGCGAAAAGCAAACCGCGACGTGGATCCACGGCAGCGACAAGAGCTCGCTGTCGCTGCTCGACGTCGACGTGGCGTCTCGGCTGATCTTCAAGGACCTCGGCATCTACACGTTTTTGGGGACCCTATGCGACGACATCTGATCGCACTCGCGCTGCTCTTGATTCCCGCCATCGCGATCGCGGGCCCGCCGAAGCCAAAACCTATCGACGTCAAAGCGGCGATCCCGAAGTTGTCGGTGTTTCACGACGACACCGGCGGTTACTACGTCGTGCCGACCCCAGGCCAATGGGACGATTTCGATACCGCCGGTACGATGGTGTTTTTCGGCGACGGCAAGTCGATGTATCAGCAGCGCATCGTCGGCTCGGGCTCCGAGGCCGGCAAGTTCGAGTGGAACGTGTGGTCGCCGCGCGTGAAGGACATGCAGACGGCTTCGATGACGAGCACGGCGTCGGAGCTCGCGCTGCAGTGCTCGCAAGAGCGCGCCAAAGATCGCAAGCTCGTGCCGCTGCGCGCCGACGAAGCGAAGCTGTTCTTCGCGAAGGCGACGTTCTGGCCGCCGCTGTGGACGCGTCAGTCGCATTTCTTGGCGCGCGACGACGACGGCACGTACTACTTCGTCGACCAACTCCGCGACGAGCTCGGCGGCAAGGACTATCGCGTCTACGCCGGCCAGAAGGGCGCGATGAAGGAGCTGCCGATGACGAACGTCGTCGAAGATTCGGCGGGCCAGATCTACGCGACCAAAGGCGGCCAGCTCAAGATCATCGCGAACGCGAACAACCAGGCGTTCTGGATGAAGGGCGGCAAGAAGCTCGAGCTCACCGTGCTCGAGCCGTCCG
>DASXEF010000089.1:0-12991 GCA_036490255.1 Kofleriaceae bacterium | reverse complement strand
GGCGCATCGCAGCGACGCTATCACGGTGCTACGTTCCATGGATGCTCTCCCGCCGGGGCTTGCTCGGGGCGCTCGCCGCGACACTGCTCGTGCCGCGATGGGCGCGCGCGATCGGTCCGGGCTCGAAGTTTCGCTTCGGCCAGCTCCAGCTCGGCACCTCGTGGAACCCGCGACCGAATTCGCTCAAGCGGATGGCGCGCGAGCTCGGCAAGCGCACGTCGGTCGACGTCGAAGACGAGCCCGCGATCGTCGCGCCGACGTCGGAGAATTTGTTCGAGACGCCGTTTCTGTATCTCGCCGGCGATCGCGCCATGGATCTGCCGAGCGCGGCCGGCATCGAGGCGCTGCGTCGCTTCTTGACGTTCGGTGGGTTCTTGCTGATCGACAGCGCCGAGGGCGCGACCGACGGCGCGTTCGACGCGAGCGTCCGCAAGCTGATCGCGACGATCTTTCCGCAGCCCGCGAAGGGGCTCGAGATCATTCCGCCCGATCACGTCGTGTTCAAGAGCTTCTACCTGCTCGACAAGCCGGTCGGCAGGCTCGCGATCGCGCCGGCGCTCGAAGGCGTGTTGCACGACGACCGCTTGGTCTGCGCGTACGTCGCGAACGATCTCGGCGGCGCGTGGGCTCGCGACGATTTCGGCAACTATGACTATCCGTGCGAGCCCGGCGGCGAGCAGCAGCGCGAGCTCGCGGTGCGCATGGGCGTGAACCTCGTGATGTACGCGCTCTGCCTCGACTACAAGTCAGATCAGGTCCACGTCCCGTTCATCATGAAACGGCGACGGTGGAAACCCGACGACGGTGCGACGACGAAATGAGCATCGCGCTGTTCACCAACGAGCTGCGCATCGCGCTCGCGATCGCCGGTGTCGTGCTCGGCCTGTTCGCGGTGATCGCGATCAAGCGCGGGCGCACGGCGTTCGGCGCGATGTTCGGCACCGGCGCGCTCGCCGCGCTCGGCGCGCTCGCGGGCGAAGGTCTCGTCGCGCTGACCGTGCGGCTCGCCGCACCGAGCACGACCGACTTCAACGAGTATCGCTGGGTGTTCTTGTCGCCGTGGGGCCGCATCGGGCTCTACCTCGGCGCGCTTGCCGTCGTCGCGATCGTCGCGCTCGCGTGGCGTGCGACGCGCGGTGCCACGGCCTGGCGGCGCGCGTTCCTGATCGGCTTGCGCGGCGCCGCGGCGCTCGGCGCGCTCGTCGTGTTTCTCGAGCCCGCCGTCGAGCTGCGCCAGGTCGCGCGCGAACCGAATCGCATCGCGATCGTGATCGACGATTCGAAGTCGATGTCGCTCGCCGAGAGCCCGCAAGGTCCGACCCGCATCGAGCGCGCGCGCCGGTTGATCGCGAATTCGACCGGCACGCTCGCGGCGTGGGAGCAGGACCACAAGATCGACTACTACACGTTCTCCGACGCACTCAGCGCGATCTCGCCGGCGGCGCTCGCCGCGGATCCCGCCGAGGGCAAGTCGACGATGATCCGCAAGGCGCTCGAGCAAGTGCGCGGCCGCTACGAAGGCCGCGATCTCGCCGGCGTCGTGTTGATCTCCGACGGCGCGGCGACCGGTAGCTTCGACGAGGATGCCGGCGACGGCGCGGTCCGCGACTTCCTGCGCTCGCTCGACACGCGCGTGCACACGGTGTGGGCCGCGCGCGACGGGCTCAAAGATCTCGCGGTCGACAAGATCCGCGCCGACGAGTTCGCGTTCGTCCGCACCGTCGTGCGGCTCGAAGCCGTGATCCACACGACCGGCCTGCCCGCGATGCAGGTGCCGGTGACGCTGTCGACCGACGGCCAACCGCTGCGCCAGAAGCTCGTCGATCTGCCCGGCGGCGATCACGAGGTCACCGTCACGTTCGAGGTCACGCCGCCACGCGTCGGCCGCTACGTCTACGAAGTCTCGGTGCCGGTGATCGCCGGCGAGGCCGTCACCACGAACAACGCGCGCAGCTTCGTCGTGCGCGTGATCCGCGACAAGATCCGCGTGCTGCAGGTCGCCGGCTCGCCGTCGTGGGACGTGCGCGCGCTGCGCCAGATGCTCAAGAGCAACCCGAACGTCGACTTGATCAGCTTCTTCATCTTGCGCACGCAAGACAGCATCAACCTCGTGCCCAACGACGAGATGTCGTTGATCCCGTTTCCGACGCGCGAGCTGTTCGAGCAGCAGTTACCGAGCTTCGATCTGATCATCCTGCAAAACTTCGAGTACCTGCCCTACGGCCTCGGCGACTATCTCGAGAACATTCGCAGCTACGTCGACGGCGGCGGCGGTCTCGCGATGCTCGGCGGCGCGCAGTCGTTCACCAGCGGCGGCTACTACGGCACGCCGGTCGCCGCGGCGTTGCCGGTCGAGCTCTACGGTCCGTTCGACAGCGGGCCGATCCTCGACACCACGCCGTTCTCGCCGCAGCTCACCGACGCCGGCCAGATGCATCCGGTCACGTCGCTGCGCTACGCGGCCGGCGACAACTTGGCCGCGTGGAAGGCATTGCCGCCGCTCGAAGGCGTGAACCTCATCGCCGGCGCGAAGCCCGACGCGACCGTGCTCGCGGTGCATCCGCGGCTGCGTACGAAATCCGGCAAGCCGATGCCGGTGATCGTCGCCGGCGAGTACGGCAAGGGCCGTTCGCTCGCGATCATGACCGACACGCTATGGCACTACGGCTTTCTCGCGGCAGCGCGGCCCGGCGACGACGGCCGCCAGTACACGAAATTTTGGGAAAACGCGATCCGCTGGCTGATCCAGGATCCCGACCTGCGCAACCTGCACGTCGATAGCGACGCCGTCGAGTACGTACCCGGCGCACCCGTGCGGGTGACCGTGCGCCTGCTCGGCCGCGATTATCAGCCGCTCGCGAACGGCGAGGTCTCGCTCACGCTGTCGCGCGGTGCCGATCCGGCGAAAGCCGAGCACGTGTCGACGCAAAAGCTCACGGTCGGCGAGGACGGCACGCAAACGATCGAGCTCGGCGGGTTGCCGCCCGGTGTCTATCGCGTCGCCGGAAAAGCCACGATCGCCGGTCGCCAGGTCGATGCAAACGATATTTTCCTGGTGCGCGACGGTGGCACGGAGCTCGATCGCCCCGTCGGCGACCCGGCCACGCTCGAGGCGATCGCCAAGGCGACCGGCGGCGACGCGCTCGGCGCCGTCGACGAGCTGCCGCGCGGGCTCGTCTTCGACCCGCCGCGGATCGTCCGCGTCGACAAGCGCACCGACGTCGAGCTGTGGAGCCGCCCCGGCCTGCTGATTCTCGTCGTCGGATTGCTCGGTCTCGAGTGGCTCTTGCGTCAGCGGAGCGGGTATCTATAGATATCGCCATGGCAGGACTGCAGCTCGATAGCCTCGTCACCGACCTCATGTTCCAGGCCGGTGCGGCCATCGATCAGAAGACGCTGATCGACGGGCTCGGCGGCGAGAGCGTGCTCGAGGCCAAGCAGCTGCTCGACGTCGATCGGTTGGATCCGCGGCAGGAGATGGAGCTGTCGCCGTCGATGCCGTTCCGGCGGCGCGGCGAGCGCCGGCTGATGATCCTCGACGACACCGCGATCACGCCGCGTCAGGATCCGCAGACCGATCCGATGATCATGACCGATCTGCGGCCTCACAAAGAGGCGCTGATCACGACGTGCCAAACGCTGCCGATCCGGCTCGGCCGCTTGTTCGCGCTCGGCAGCTGGGGCGACGCGGTGCTCGTCGCTCGCAGCGTGCGCGACCTCCGCGCGATCTGTCTGCTGCCGTGGGCGCTCGATCCGCAGGTCGATCAAGACGGCAAGCGCCGACAGACGCCGCTGTCGCAAAAGGAATTCGAAGCGAAGCTGATGGTGTACGAGAAGCGGCTCGAGGAGCTCGACGAGCAGCAGATCATCGCGCGGCTCTCGGGCGTGTCGTTCGAGCGTCGCGGCGACCTCGTCGTCGTCGACGTGCTCGAAGCCGATGGCACGTGGGACCAACGCAAGTCGCTCGTGATGGAGCAACAGCTCGGTGCGTGGGACGCGTTCTCGATGATTCCGGGCGCACCGTCGTCGACCGCCGCGAAGGCGCCGCCGCCTGCGAACGGCACGCCGAAGCCGGCCGCAGCTGCTCCGCCGGCAGCGCCCGCGAAGCCGCCCGAGCCCAAGCCGGAGCCGAAAGGTCCGCCGATCGCGGTCAAAGAAGTCGACGGCAAGGTCGTGATCGTGTTCCCGCAAGAGCGCTTCGATCTCGACGTCGCCGCGGCGCTCGGCAAGCGCGACTGGGACAACGTCGTCCGCCGCTCGGACAATCTGCCCGGCGCGATCCGCGACAAGATCCAGCGCGACGGCGCCGCGTTCATCGCGCCGCTCGAGTTTCTCTCCGAAGTCTTCGTCGACGGCAAGCCGCTCACGAAGCAGCAGTTCGAAGCCGGCGCGACCGCGCTCGACGGTGGCGCGGTCAAGACGCTCGAGGTTCACTTCCCGCGCTACGGCGAGGTCGTGCTGCTCGACGTGCCCGGCAAGGGCCGGTTCGTGTCGTCGATCTCCGGTGCCGCCGCGCTCGCGTTGGTGAACGGATGAAGCTTTGCGTCGTCGCGATGCTGGCGGTCTTCGCATCGCCGCCTGCGTTCGCCGACGACACGCCACCCGGATCGATCATCTTCGCGCGTGGCACGCAGCTGCTGCGCAGCGACACGAAAGGCAAAGCCGAGACCGAGATCGCGACGATCGAAGCCGGTCATCACGTGCGCACGCTGCGCACCGACGCCACCGGCAAGACGTTACTCGCGAACATCGACGGCACGTGGGCCTGGATGCCGCTCGACGGCTCGGCGAGGACGTTCGCGCCGCTGCCATGCAACGACGTTCCCGCACAGCTCGAAGACGACGGCTCGCACGTCGTCTGCCGCACCAAGCGCGGCGCCGTCGATATCGATCTGTCGACCGGCAAAGCCTGGCCCGTCGACGTGCCGGTCGCGCGCATCGTCGGCGCCGGCGCGACGCGCAAGTTCGTGTGGCTCGCCGCCGACGGCATCTGGGCCGCGCCGCCGAGCGCGAGCCCGCGCGCGAAAGCACAAAAGCTCGCAGCCGAGCCGCCGCTGCGCGGCTTCGTGCCGAGCCCCGACGGCACGCGCGGCGTCGGTGTCTACGCCTCCGAGATCTACACCGACGCGCATCACAAGCAGGCCGCCGACGTGCTCATGGGCTTCGCGCTCGACGGCACCGCGGCGCGCCGCAAAGCGATCAAGAACGGCGTCGCCGTCGAGTGGTCGCACGACAGCCAGTGGGTGCTCGTCCAAGACGCGGCGAACGCGTGTCTCATGCACGCGACCGGCGGCGAGTACAAATGTTGGCGCGGCTACTACGCGGCATCGATCTCGAGCGATGGCAAGTACGGCCTCGTGCTCGGCGGCGCCGCGGCACCCGCGAGCACGCACAAGCTGCCCGAAGCCACGGAATTCGAAGGCGACGACAACGAGCCCGATGACGGAGAGATCGCGATGCCGACCGGACCGCTCAGCCTGTATCGCGTCAAGCTCGAAGGCAGCGCGTTCACCGAGACGCCCGCGCTCGTGACGAAGAACGTCGACACCGCGGCCGTGTGGGTCCCAGCACCGTAGTCTCGACGGTGGCGCGGCGTTCGCTAGCGTCGGCGCCGAACCTCGGCGAAATCAAACGGCGAGCGCCGCCTCCGACGGACATCGGCGAAATCAAACGGCCGCGTCGTCCCGCACATCCACGAAATCGGAGGTGACGACCTCGCCCGGATCCGACGTTCAACAAGGACTCGGACTCGGAGTCGGACTCGGACTTCGGCGAAATCAAACGGCCGCGTCGTCTTCGCACATCGGCGAAATCGAATGGCCGCGTCGCCGCGCACATCGGCGAAATCAATCGGCGTCGTCAGCAACGCACATCGGCGAAATCAAACGCCGGCGCGTAGCCAAGCCGAGCTCGGTGCCGCGCCTAGCGCTGCAAGCTGTAGATGATGCCGCACAGCCGATCGCGCTCGCCGGCAAGCGGCGCCTCGTCGAGATAGCCGAGCGCGACCGCGAACATCGAGCACGGCGCCAACCTCGCGCAAGCTGCCGAGAGCGATACGGGAATGGTGCACGCGGTCGCCACCGGCTCGACCGTTGCCTTCGCCGAGGTCGAGCGGAACGCTGCCGGCGGCGTCGCGGCCTTTGCTTGGCGAGCGCAGCGTCGTGGCGTTTGATGCGCGCGAGGGTTCGCGCGAAGTCCGGTGACGAGATCGATCGCGAGGTCATAGGCGAGAAAGCGCATTGCGACGCTCCTTGGTTGGTCCGTTCGTTCGCCCAACCAGCGAGCGCGCGCCGGAATCCGTGACGCGCGCTGTGCCGCACGTGTTCGCGATCTCGCCGATCATCTGCTCGCGCGGCGCGGTCTGGCGCAAGCGCGAGCGGTGGGCGAACGGACCGACCAAGGAGCGAGCCGTGCGGTCGCTGACGACGACCACGTCGGCGACTGCAACCTCGGCGAAATCAAGCATGACGGCCGAGAAGCCGCTCAACCGTCCGGCAGTCGGACAGCCGAGCAAGCGAAGCGCAGTCGCGATATCGGCGAAATCAAACGCCGAGAGCTCGCTGGACGCGTCGGTTTGATTTCGCCGAGATGCTCGGTGCGCGCGTCGGTCTGATTTCGCCGAGATGCCCGGTGCGCGCGTCGGTCTGATTTCGCCGAGGTGCCCGGTGCGCACGTCGGTTTGATTTCGCCGAGGTCCAAATCCGGCTGCCGGCTCCGTCTCCGAGTCCGTCTCCGAGTCCGAGTCCGGCTCCGAGTCCGAGTCCGTCTCCGAATCCGAATCCGAATCCGAATCCGAATCCGAATCCGCTGCCGGTTCTCAGGGCACGTAAATCTGATCGCCGGGCATCACGTAAATGTTCATATCCGGCCGGCTGCCGGACGCGAGCGCATCGTAGTCGAGCGGAATCTCGCGATACCCGCGCTTGTCGTGACGCATCAGCTTGATCTCGTCGTGCTTCGCGAACCTCGACAACCCACCGGCCATCGCGAGCGCCTCCGAGACCGTCACGTACTGATCGTTGCTGAATACGCCCGAGCGCGTGACCTCGCCTTCGATCGTGAAGCGATAGCTCTTCCACGCGCGCACCGCGACGGTGACTTCGTTGCCCGCGCCCATCTTGAGGAAGTTCGCGAGCTGCTGCTTGATGCGCTCCTTGAGCGCGGACGGGGTCTGGCCGGCTGCCTTGATGTCGCCGACGAGTGGCATCGTGATGGTGCCGTCGGGCCGGATCACGGCTTCGGTGTTGAGATCTTTCTGATCCCACACGTTGATGCCGACGACGTCGCCGACGCCGAGGATGATCTCTTGGTTCCGCGGGTCGGGCTCTTTCGCGTAGTCGTACTTCGCCAACGTGTTGCCGCACGCTACGAGAAACAACGAGACCAGTACGAGCCGGATCATGCCGAGCCATCGTACCCGAAGCGCGCGCCTAGTTGGTGTTGCCGGCGCCGTAGCGCCCGAAGCCCTGCTGCGAGCGATAGTCTTGGCCGCCGCCGGAATAGTTGATGAGCTCTTCGACTTCTTTCGTGGTGTCCGCGTACTTGATGCAACGCGAGACGACGAACACGCTGAGGTCGTTGTCGACGCCGATGTTGTTCGGCGTCGGCGGAACCTCGTCGTCGTTGTCTTTGATGTAGACCGCGAAGTCGGGGATGCCGTCGCCGTCGAGATCGGTGTTGAAGCCGCCGGCCGGCGTCAACCACGTCGGCGACGTGCACGGAAACAACGTCGGCGAGTTACACGCGGCCAACGCCGCCGGCCAGTTCGCGACGTTCACTTGCACGACACCGCGCGCTGCATCGAGCCCGGCTTCCGCGCAATACGTCGCCGACAACCCGGTGCGCGTGAGATCGCTCGCACGGTTCGACGACAGCTGCATCGAGACGAGCACCGCAGCGCCGGCGAGCAGCGACGACACGACGATCATCGTGACGAGCATCGCGCTGCCGCGTTGTGGATTGCGCTGGATCATGGTGAACCGCTCAGGTTACGGATCTCGACGGTGGTGATGAGCACGCGGCGGCGAAATTGATCGAATGTGGTGGCCGCCGCGTGATTCTCGACGGCGGGCCGATTGTACGGATTCAAGTTGCCGACGAGCCCGCTCGTCGTGCGCGCGGTCAGCGACACGCGCAACGCGCGCGGCGTGCCGGCCGGCTTGCCGCTCGCCGAGCTTTCGCCGATCACGTTGCACCACCACTGGTCGCCGTTGACGATCGCGTTCTCGACGACGCCGGCGCCGGCGTCGTAGCCCTGCGCGACCTGCATGTCCTCGATCCCTTCGGCGAGCGGCTGCGGTGCCGCCGGGCCGGTCGCGTCCGGATCCATCAGCAACGTCGGCTGGCCGTCGACGGTATCGAGCGTGAACGTCGCGTGCTGCGCGCGAATCACCAGGAACGGCGGCGAGTAGCTCGGGATGCTGCCCGAGCAGATCGCCGACGGCGGCGCGACGTTGACGGTCGTGCCGGAGATGCCGGTGATCTTGAGCAGCGTGCCGGTGTTGGTATCGGTCGCGACGATCGAATCGCCGATCGCGAGCTGGCTGGTATCGGTGAGCGTGAGCGTGGTCGTCGCGCCGTTGTAGGTCGACTCCGACGACACCACGACGCCGCCCGACGCGAAGATGATGTCGAGCTTGTCCCAGCCGGTCAGCGTCGGATCGGTGGCGCCCGACTGGTTGTCGGTCACCGTGATCGCGGTCGACGTGCACGTCGCGGCGTCCCAGATCGTGCCGTTCGGCACGGCCGGGCTCGCCTGGCGGATCGCGTCGCCGATGAAATCGATCGGCACGCGCGCCGACGTCTCGGCGCCGACGGCCGCGCGCTGCTCGCGCAGGCCTTGCGCCATCGATACCGCGACCGCGAGCACGCCTGCGATCGCGAACGAGAACAGCACGAGCGAGATCATCAGCTCGACGAGCGTGAAGCCGGCTTGACCGGCGCGTGGTGGCCGTGGCTTCACGGCAGGTTCCGCCTCGCGCGCATCAGGATCTGGTGCGTGCCGGTATCGTTGTCCTGCCACGAGACGGTGACTGTGATGTCGGCGTAGCTCGTGCCGATCACTTCGGTCCACGACCGCGTGTAGATGCCGGCGCTGGTCGGACCGATCGGTCCGATGTTGGTCTCGGGCGAGCCGGTCGGCGGCGACGTCGCCGGCAGGCCGCGAATGTCCTCGACCTTGCTCTCGGCGAGCACCGACGCTTCGGTCTGATGGCGCGAGAAGCCGCCGGCGCGCACGTTCGTCGAGTACAGCGCCATGATCCCGAGGATCGCGATCGCGGTGAGCGTCATCGCGATCATCACCTCGATCATGGTGAAGCCAGCTTGTGACGGTCGCGTCATTGGGTGCGCAGCCATAGCTTGCGGGTCACCTTCGCGGCTTGGATGGTATCGACCGACGGCGACGTCGTCGTGACCGTCATGCCCGTGCCGCTGAGTTGCTGCGTCGTATCCGACGCGCCCGAGTAGACCGACGTGCCGGAGTTGACGAGCGAGCTCGCACCACCTTCGACGATCAGCGTCGAGGTCGAGGCCGTGGTGAGGTTGTATGCGTAGACCTTGCCGGTCGCGCCTTGCAAACCGTACGCGCTCGACGACGTCGTGTCGTTGACGTTCGCCGTATCGGTCGTGATGAACACCTGGTTGCCGATCACTGTTGCCTGCGCGTAGCTCGCTTCGCCCGCGCCGAACGACAGCTTGAACGAGATGTCGGAGCCGGTCTTGTTTTCGTTGATGATCGGATCGGCCACCGGCGTGCTCAACGACACGCCGAGCGCGTAGTTGATGTTGCCGGACTTGGTCCACGTCGTGTCGTTCGGATACGTGTCGACGTAGCCGCCGGTCGTGATCACCGCGTAGAAGATCGAGCTCGACGTGTTCGTGTAGACCGCCGGCGCTGCGCCGATCGCGTGATAGTCCGTGCTCATGCGCAGCAGTGGTTTGCCGGCGCCGTAGATGCTCACGCCGGTCTGCGCGTTGACGTCCCACAAGTCTCCGTACAGCGTGCCGAACACGACGTCGCTGACGAAGCCGCTATTCGACTTGTCGACCGCGACGGCGCCGCCGGGGATGCCGGTAATCGGCGGGACGCTCGTGCCGCCGCTGCGCAAGCCCGCCGTGAATTGATAGCCCTGCTGCCAGATCGGCGTGCCGGTCTCCATGTCGATCGCGGTCACGACGTTGCCGGCGCCGCCGGTGCCGGCGTTGTTGGTCTGCGCGTAGCCGACCCAGTGGAACGCGGACGAGATCTGGACCTGACCGGCGCCGATCGTGAGGCCTTCACCGAGCTCGTAGGTGCCGCGCGCCGCGGGATTCGCGAGCGAGTACTCCCACAGCACGCTGGGGTTCGTCGGATCGGAGATATCGAGCGCGTAGACCGCGGGCAGGCGATCCAAGCTGCTGGTGTCGCCCCAGCCGGTCTGGAACATCAGGATCGTCGTCCACTTTTTATCGCCGGTGTTGTGGAAGTCGCCGTAGGCGTCGAGCACGCGCGGCGAGCCGTCGATGCGCGCGGTGTTGTAGCGCATCGTCGATAGCGACGTGCGCGGCATGTACGCCCACAGCTCGCGGCCCGGCAAGTCGCACGGTCCGCCGCTGCTCGCACACACCGCGTGCAACATGCCGTCGGTCGCGCCGAAGTACGCCATCTGCGGCCGCGTACCGTTGACGTAGCTGCTCGTGCCGATCACCGCGACGGTCGAGTGATCGACGCCGCCGAGCGACGGCAAGTACAGCGTCTTCACGAGGCTGTTATCGCCCGCGAGGATCAGCTGCATCAGGTTTGCTTGGTTTGTCGCGTCGAGGTTCGACGCCATCAGCGGGCCGAGCGTGGCGACCTCGCTTTGCTGGACGTAGTGCATCGCCGGGAGCCGACCCTGCGCGATCGTCGTGAACACCGTGCGGCAGTTCGCCGTGAACCACGAGCTGCAGCCCGTGAACGTCGGCGTCGGGATGCCGCCGGCCGCGTCGAACAAGATCGTGCCCGACGCGAACGTGCTCCCGGTCGACGTGATCGTCGACGTCGCGCGCGCGCGCAGGTGACCTTTCATCGCCGGGAACGTGAACGTCGCGTTGTCGCCGTTGACCGAGTACGTCGGGATCGTCGGCGGCGGCGTGGTGAGGCCGTAGGTGCCCTGCAGGATCGCGTCGACGCCGCCGATCGAGGCGTCGATCGGATTGGAGCGCGAGACCTCGGTCGTCACGGTGATCGACGGCAGCGTCGAGATGCCGAGCTGGAGCAGGGTCTCGAGCATGAGCTTCGTGCCGGCGACGCTGCCGGTCTCGTCGTGACCGGAGAGATAGAGGATGTTCGCTTCGCCGGGCGTGTTGTCCTTGATGCTCCGCGTCGTCAGATCGGCCGCGATCATCGGACGCGCGTTCGTCGCCGCGGTGCTCCACGTGCCGGTGTACGGCGTCGGCGTGCCGAGCAAGCTCTGGTTGAGCGAGTTCACCGCCGAGATCAACGGCACGACGCCGGGCTTGTAGATGTTGCCCGACTGCGGGAAGAAGCTCTGCGCGACGCCGGTGACGGCCGTCCACGTGTAATCGCCGGTCTGCACGAACGAGTCGCCGGGATACGAGAAGTACGCGCACTGACTACCCGCGGTCGTGGTCGGATCGGAGCAGTTGACCAGCGGTAGGCCGGCACCGGGAATGCTCAACGAGCTGCGGTCGACGCCGTACAGCATCGGGCTCGCGCTGCACGTGTTCGTGCCGCTGTTGAGACAGGTCTGCAGCTGCAGGCCGGGGGTGTTCGCGCCCGACGTCGAGCCGGCGTTCGTGCTGCCTTCCAGGCTCGACAGCGACGCGCACTCTGCCGCGAGGCCGGTCTGGCCGTTGAGGAACGACGCGATGTAGTTGATCGCCGTGGTCTCGTAGCTGTTGATCGTGACCGACGTGCTCGCCTGCGTGCACGCCGTCCCGGTGCTCACCTTCTTCGAGCACGCCGACGTGCAGTTCGAGTTGCAGTTACAGTTCGAGCCGGTGCACTGGTAGATCGTGCTCTGCGTGGTCTGCCAGTGTGGCGTCCACAACATCGTGTAGAGCGGCTGGCCGCCCGACACCGAGGCGAGCTTGTTGTTGACGAGATCGTCGAAGTCGAACGAGTCGAAGATCTGGCCCGAGACGGCACCGTTCGGGCAATACGTCGTGTTGCCCGCGTAGATCGCGCCCGGCGGGCAGCCCGCGGCGCCGTTGTAGTCGAGGCCCGCGTTCTTGAGGTAGCCCTGCAAGATGTTGTTGTAGACGTTGCTGGTGTGACTGTTCTTGTTGGTCGCGAGCAACGCGAGGCGCGGCGGCACGGCTTGGAACGCCTTGCCGATGTTCGCGACGAACGCGGTCTTCGCGCGATGCACGTTGACGTAGTGATCGGTGCCGAACGAGCAGCTGCTCGTCGGCGGCACTTTCTGCGTGCTGTTGCGAACGCGGAACTGCGTGAAGTCGATCGCGTTGCCGCTGACGTCGGTCGCGGCGATCGTGCCGTCGAGCAACTGTGCAAACGTGCCCGCATCCGACGCGAGGATCACGAACGGACCGCCCGCGTAGCTGACGCGCGCGAAGCCCGAGACCGTTTGCGACGGATACTTCGGGAACACGTTCGTCTTCGACGTGTTGTTGAACGTGACGATCGTCGAATCGGCCGCGCTGTGGTTCGCGTTGTTGATCAGCGTGGCCTGGACGTTGTTGATGTCGCAGCCGTCGGTCCACATCGTGCTGCCGGTCGGAGCCGTGTCGAGCGTCGTCGGTATGCAGCGGTTCGGCGACTGCTTGGTGTCGAGGTAGTCGTAGAAGATCGTGATCGCGGTGAAGCCGTGCGCGGTGAGATACGGGTTCGCACGCAGCACGTCGTAGATGAGGCCGTACGACGACACCGAGCCGCAATCGTCCTGGAACGACGAGCTGGCCGGAATGATCAGCGAGCCCGACGGGAATGCCGTGGACGTATTCGCGGTCGCCGAACCGGCACCGATCGCACATCCGGCCGCGACGATCG